>MNZK01000052.1 GCA_001873635.1 Porphyromonadaceae bacterium CG2_30_38_12
TCTAATTTGGTAAAGTAGAATTATTATAAAATTGATGAAAGAAATTTTTTTATACTACGTGAGTTCAACAAACGATGCCATTTTAGTGGTTTGGACTGATGCAACCTTTACCAAAGGCGCTTTTTTTACTATGGGTGCTTTTTGGTCTTTGCCGTTTTTACACGAAAAAGTGAGTAGTAAGCTCGTTAGAACGACGATAGAAATTAGACTGAATTTGAGTTTCATAATGGGTGTGTATTTAAAATGGATAAGTATCGTTTCCTGTTAAATAATGCAATTTGACCAATGCTTGCAAATAATTTATAGTTGATTTGTTGTAAGCTATTGTGGTGTTCGTCAGTATGGATTGTGCATCCAACACATCCAAAATGGGTCCTTGTCCAGCCTGATATTTTACAAGCGCATTTTTCAAGGTTTCGTTGGAAAGATTGATAATTTTTTGGTTGTTGGAAATTTCGCTTTTAATATCGTCAATCACATTTAAAGCCATATCAATTTCTTTTTTCAGTTCCAAAAAAGATTGATGATTTTCATCTTTTAATTGCTCGATACGATAATCGCTCTGCTTAACCTTTGATTTAAAGCTACTTCCACCCCAATACGGTATTGTGTAACGAATGCCCACCCCAATATTGTAATTAAAATTATTACCAAAAGGAATGTAGCCATGTTCCCAACTTCCAATGCCATACGAGTAAAGTTCGGGGCGACTTGCGAGATTGTAAATTTCTTTTTGCTTGCTTTCGATGGCTATTTTATTTTTTCCAGCTAACAAAACAGGATGATTTTGAAGCGCATTTTCGTACAGCGACATTGCCGAAAATAGTGTTTCGCGCTGTTTATTGTACAACGCTTCCGACTTATTTTCAATATTCATTTCCGCATTTTCATTCAAAAAGCTTAATCTACGAAGTTTTATCCAAAGCCCTTGGGTGCTATTGATAGTTATTTGCAGATTTTTCTCTTCCAAAGCTATTTGCACTTTCACTTTCAGCACGTCTACGCCCGAAACTTTACCTATGCTGTAAAGGTTTTCGGCATATTTCAAATGTTCTTTGAGTTGCTCTAATGCGTTTTTGTGGACTTGAATCTCTGTATCAGCATTCAAATTTTCGAAATAGGTATCGGCAACTCCCCAAATAATAGTATTGCGAATTTGCCTACGCACCTCATCGTTCACTTTCATTTCGGCATTTACCAAAGATTTTTTTGCTTTGTTTTCGCCCCAATCGTAAAGAGTTTGATAGGCGGTAATGTCGGTGTACATGTCGGTCAGCGTATTACCAAGCAATTTTTCCTTGTTTGGCAATAGAAATTTCCAAAACGAAAAACTCGCCGAAGCATTTATTTTGGGCAAATAATTCGTTTTAAGCATCTCAATTTCAGCCAACTTAATGGAATTGTTTTTATCGTAGGCTTGCAGCAAGTAATTTCGCTGAACTGCGCTATCGAGCAGCTGATTTAACGTTAGCTTTGAACCCGTTTCCTGAGCAAAAAGTCCGAAAGCGCATGCCCAGATTAGCCCTCCGAACAAAAATGTTTTATTATTCATTTTTTTATAATTTAAATTCTGTGCTTAACGCAATCGTATTTTTGTATTTCAATCCATTATCCGTTGGTTGCCATCCCTGATAACTGAGTGATAATGCCACATTTTTTACAGGGACAAAATGAATTCCAGCTATATATGCTTGTCCATCCAATGCTACATGCCAGGCATTAGATGCGGCGGTAGATACATTTGATTGTAAATTATCATATCGGGCAAATATTTCAAGATGGTTGGATAATTCCCACGAGCCAAAAACCGAAACCCCATACAGGTTCTCGTCCGACCGATTGCCGTGATTGAAATGGTAGTTGCATTCAGCACCCAATCGGAAAACCTTAGGCAACCGATAGCCTGAAAAAACTGAAAGTAATTGCTGTGCAGCCGGTTTTGTAAGGTCGGAAGAAGCCGAATTATCATAATAAACCCTGTTTACCCAATTTTGGATTGGTTTCAGGTCTATTCCAGCTGCATATTTAACTTTGCCTTGTTGGTCTTGATTCAGGCGGAAGCCCTCACCGTTGGTCAGTGCGGCATCTATCGAAAGCCATTTTGACGGGGAATAATAAGCTATAAAACCCAAATCGCCACTTGGCGTTCCAAAGTACCTATCCTGAAATGTTTCCAAAATATAGCGGTAGCCCCAAAATTTTTCTTGCGTAATGTAGTGATTTTGCAAAATTCCACCTGCTTGTAATTTAAGGTTCGATGTAGGACGATATTCCAAAAAGGAAAATTTCAACCCCACGGTGTAATAACTTCCCGCCTGATAATTGTTAGAAACAGTGAGCGGATTACCATTGACATCTGTTACATTCAAATTTCCAAAAACAGTGGGTCTGCCAGCATCTACAATCACAGTCCCCGACCATTTGGGTGCAAATTGATAGTTGTACCCAAAATGAGCCCGATTGATATACATACCGTATTGCCCTGTCGTCCCATCGGTTTGATAATTTGTACGATTGATGACCTGTACAATCACCTTCCCCAATGGCTTAAAAGCATTATCAGTTTGAGCATTGCTCAAAATATTTGATGCTAAGAAAGTTAGATACACTAAAATTATTATTCGTCTCATTTTTTATTAAAAAAAAGAATTACTTTACACCTTTGGTTTTCAACACATTTACTAATTCTTCTTCTTCGAAAAATCCTTCGTGACGGAAAAATTCTTTACCGTTTTCGTCCAAAAAAACTTGTGTTGGAATAGCCTGTATTTCGTATTTGTCAGCCATAGGCTTGCCAAGTGGCGTCCACACATCATAAAAAATAACTTTTACCTGTGAGCCGTATTTTTCTTCCACAGATTTCATAATCGGTTGCATTTTCTGACAAGGGATGCAGCGCACCGAGCCCAATTCGATAAATGTAACTTTGTAAGTGGTAGCAGTTTGTTGCACAGATATTGCTGCTTGTTTTGTCTCTTTTTTGCTGTTTTGTGCACAACCATTGAGCATAAAACTTGTCGTAAGAATTAGTGTGAGCGTTAGACGTTGTATGTATTTCATATTAATATGATTTATAAATCTGCCCCCTAACCTCCTAAAGGTGGAATAAGATGGGGGAAATAAATTTGGTGCGTTATTAATGATTAAATCCTTGTGTTTTGAGTTTTTATTTAATTTGACCGTGTTGACACGCTGATGTCAATTTAGTCCATCGAAGCCATAAAAATTTTCTGAAAGTTAGGTGTGAATGCTACATACTGCGCTTTCACAGCAGCTGCATCGCCTTTTTCGAGAGCCATCATCCAATCTTGTGTGTTTTTTTCAACCGGAATATACATTGCCTGAATAGCTGCACTCGATGTTTTCAATTTCATCGAAGCATGTTCCATAATTTTTTTCACCATAACCAAATTTTCTTTTGCCATTTCAAAATTTCCAGCATTGGTCATATCGGTAGTCAATTTCAACTGCATATTGAACGAGAAAAGCATATCAGCCAAGTCAACAGTTCCGTTGTTTTTGTGCATACGAAGTACGGTTTGACAAAATACGCTGCAATTTTTTGCTGCCACGCGGTATTCTTGTTTGCCTGCAAAATTATTGACAACGGTCAAATTATCAGCAAAATCCACAAAATACGATGCCCATAATGGGTCGTTTTTGTATGCGGCATGTGGATTTGTTTTGTAATTTTTAGCCAACAAGTCAAGCCCAGTTCCAAGTTCAACTAAATTCTGAGAAATAACAGTTGCTTTCGCAGCTGCTTCTGGGCTTTTAATCATGCCACAAGTTATGGCTGCTTTTTTGTGCCAAGCCGATAATTCTTTTTCAAAGTTATTACTTTGAGCACTGAGTGAAATTGTTGCTGCTAAAATAAATAGCGATGCAATGAAAGTTTTTGTGTTCATAATGAATAGTTTTTGCCCCCTAACCCCAACCCAACCCTCTCCTTTATTAGAGTGGGAAAGAAGGGAGACAGAGAGAGTTTTATTTATTTATCGCTATTTGCTAACATCCTTAGGGCATCTGTGGAAGCGCTCATTACGCTCGAAGCTTTTACAAAACGCGCCAAAAGCAAGGCTTCCACCACTTCTTCTTTGCTAATGCCACTTCTCAAAGCCATATTGGTATAATTACCGATACATTTTTCGGCACCCATAGCGGCAGAAGCTGCCAAGTTGATTAATAACTTGTATTTGGGTGGAATTTGTGACCCCGACATAGCAAACTGTTGGTTAGCAACATGTTCGAATACGGCACTTTCGTTAATTTTTGAGAGTAATACCATTGTTTCGGGTTCTCTGCCCATTTTAGCTGTCATTCCAGCTAACAATTGTTCAATTGTCATTGCATTTTTTTCTTCCATGATGATTTTTAATTATTTGTTACGTTTATTGTTTTTCTACAAATTTACTAACTAATTTTTTTGTATTCGGCATGACTATCATCACTACGGGTAGCGCAACTATAAAAGCAAACCCCCACGATTGTAACCATTTAGCAGCAAAATCAGGTTCCAAACCATAATTTCTAAGTGTATTTACCAGGCTGATAATCATTGTCATAAAAAACACCATTATAATCATAGTAATTTTGCCTTCATGTTTTTTCTTTATTTTCATACGATTTTCTTTTTCTTTCATTTTCAAATTTTCAAATTGTTAAATTAGCACATTATCCCATTCTCACATCCCTCATTCTCATTTTCAAATTCGAGTGTAGCATGTTGAATGTTTTGATGTTCCAATGCGTGTTTTAGTTTGTGTTTCAGTTGTTCCAATTCGGCAAAGGATTTGTTTTCAGCCACCGAAACATGAGCTGTGAGTGCGTTTTCGGTCGTACTCAATGCCCATACATGAATATGATGAACATCTTTCACATCGTCAATGCCCGCGAAAACAGTTCTTACTTTTTCCAAATCAACATTTTCGGGCACGCCATCGAGTGTCAGTCGCAAACTTTCAGAAAGCAAACGCCAAGTGCCCACGGCTACCACAATCACAATTACCAAACTGATAATGCTATCCACCCAATACCAACCCGTATAGAGTATTATTACACCCGAAATAACCACACCCACCGAAACAGCGGCATCAGCCATCAGGTGCAGATACGCACTTTTTATGTTCAAATCAGTATCTTTATTTCGCATAAAAAGTAGGGCGGTAACGAAGTTAATGACTATACCAATGGACGCAACGATAATCACCGTTTTGCCATCAATTGGTTTTTGTTCGCCAAAGCGGGCAATGGCTTCGTAAGCTATTCCGCCTACGGCAATTAGCAATACTACGGCATTCACCAAAGCAGTTACAATGGTTGCTTTGCGGTATCCGTAGGTGTATTTATCGTTGTTTTTTACTTTCAGTAGCCGAATGGCAAAAAGCGACAATACCAAACTAAAAACATCGCTCAGGTTATGACCCGCATCGCCGATCAATGCTAACGAGTTGGTTATAAAACCAGTAGTTGCTTCAATCACTACAAAAAGCAAATTTAAGCCTATACCAATGTAAAATGCTGTGTTTATCGAAGTAGGGGCTGCGTGACTGTGGTTGTGATGATGTTCCGACATATTATTTTGTTATTTACGAGCAGCAACTGCCACTACTTGCTAATTTAAATGATTTGCTTTTTAAATCGGTAGTAGCCGATTGTGGACTTGGCGTACTGCAACAGCTATCGCCGATACCAGCTTCTTCAACCGAGCTTGTATCACCAGTAGTAGGGAAACCACGTTTTACCCAACGGATAATGCCATTTTCCATGTTTACTACTTTTTCGGGATTGTAGCCATGATTAATCAAAAAGCCAGCTGCTCGCAAACTGCGGTATCCACCCTTGCAAACCACCACCACTTCTTGGTCGATAGGTACCTCGGTATAGCGGTCTTCAAATTCGCTCAACGGAATATTGATAATATTGGGTACATCGTAAGCCAACTCTTCTACTTCTTCTACTTCGCGCACATCTACCAACAATGCGCCTCTCTTCACCCATTTTTGAGTCGATGAAGGACATATTTCTTTTACTAATGTCTGTTCTGCCATTTTTGTTATGCTTCTAAAAGTTGTTTGATTTCTTTTACATCGCCCACGCGACCTTTAATTTTTATTACTTCGTCGATTACTAATACAGGTGTTGTGAGCACGTTGTACTTCATCATTTCCTCTATATCTTCTACTTTTGTTACTTCGGCTTCGATGCCTAATTGTCTTACTGCTTCCATAGTGTTGTTATAAAGCGTTTTACACTTCGAGCAACCGGGTCCTAATACTTTAATTGATTTCATACGTTTCTAAATTTTTAAATTTGTTTGTTGTTGAATTGTTGATAATAATGAGATATTTTTTTTATAAAATAATATTGAATAAATAGCCAAGAATAATAATGAATAGCGTTATAGTTCCAAAGAAAATTCCGATTAATTTCCAAGTCATTACTTTTTTTAGCAACGTAGCTTCGGGTAATGAAAGTCCCACCACAGCCATCATAAAGGCAATTGCCGTTCCGAGTGGCACCCCTTTGGCTACAAATACCTGAATTACAGGTACTATGCCAGCAGCATTAGCGTACATGGGTACGGCTAAAATAACAGCTAAGGGCACCGCATACCATTTGTCAGCCGAAAGGTATTGTGCAAAAAAGTTTTCGGGCACATAGCCGTGCATCGCCGCACCAATAGCTATACCGATAAGCACATAAACCAATACTTTGCGCACAATATCCCAACCTTCTTTGATGATAGAGGGCAAACGGTCGATAAAGGGCGTTTTTTCATCTTCCCAGACTTCCGATTCTTTTTCCGATTCGGCTTGAATCTTTTTCACCCAATCGCTTAGATAACGTTCCAATTTGAATTTTCCTAAAATAAATCCACCAACCATACCCATCAAAATACCACTGCCAGCATAAATCAGCGTGGCTTTCAGACCGAAAAGTCCCAAAAACATTGCCACTGCTACTTCGTTTACCAAAGGCGAAGTGATAAGAAATGAAAATGTTACGCCCAAAGGAATGCCGCCTTTTACAAAACCAATAAAAAGCGGAATAGACGAACAAGAGCAAAAAGGGGTGATAGCGCCAAAAAACGAGGCAAAAAAGTATTGCAATCCGTACAGTTTGGTGGTGGTCAAATAATTCCGCAATCGGTCGATGGGGAAATAGGCATTTACCAAGCCCATGAGTGAGCTAATGAGAAACAACAAGATTAAAATCTTGATAGTATCGTAAAAAAAGAAATTGATGGATATGCCCAAATGCGAGTCCGGATTGAGTCCTATCAAATTGTAAGTAAATAAATTAACGATTGGTTGTAAAAAATAATACAACGTAATTAATGCTGCTAATACTATAACGACAGTTATCACAAGCTTGATTCTTCTATTTTTTTCCATGAATAAATTATTAAAATATTTTTTTGTTAAGTTCGTAATGTTACGAACAATTTAATTTTTAAAAAACCACATTTATCTAAA
>MNZK01000114.1 GCA_001873635.1 Porphyromonadaceae bacterium CG2_30_38_12
AATTTTAAATTACAAATTTATATTAATAAATTATGTCACAAGATATTCTACAAGAAGTAACGGAGACCGATTATAAATATGGTTTCACTACGGATATTGAAACAGATATTATTCCCATTGGACTTAATGAAGATGTGGTGCGATTAATTTCGTATAAGAAAAATGAACCTGCTTGGATGCTCGATTATCGTCTGAAAGCATACCAACATTGGCTCACTATGAAAACACCGGAATGGGCGCAACTCCATATCCCTGAAATTGATTATCAGAGCATTTCATACTATGCAGCTCCCAAAACTAACGGACCTAAAAGTTTGGATGAGGTTGATCCGGAATTATTGAAAACATTCAACAAATTGGGTATTCCGCTCGAAGAGCAAATGGCTTTGTCGGGCATTGCGGTGGATGCAGTTATGGATTCGGTATCTGTAAAAACTACCTTTAAGGAAACATTAGCCGAAAAGGGCATAATTTTTTGTTCGTTTAGCGAAGCGGTTGAACATCATCCCGATTTGATACGGAAATACATGTCGTCGGTGGTTCCGATTACGGATAATTTTTACGCAGCACTCAATTCGGCTGTTTTTAGTGATGGTTCGTTTGTGTATATCCCCAAAGGCGTTCGTTGCCCCATGGAGCTTTCCACGTATTTCCGAATTAATGCCTTGAATACCGGACAGTTTGAACGTACCTTGATAATAGCCGATGAAGATAGTTATGTATCTTATTTAGAAGGCTGCACGGCTCCAACACGCGACGAGAATCAACTTCATGCAGCCATAGTAGAAATCGTTGTTCATAAGAATGCCCAAGTGAAGTACTCCACAGTTCAGAATTGGTTTCCTGGTGATAAGAATGGTAAAGGTGGCGTTTACAATTTTGTAACCAAGCGTGGTATATGCAAAGGCGACAATTCAAAATTGTCGTGGACACAGGTAGAAACCGGTTCTGCCATTACGTGGAAGTACCCAAGCTGCATTTTGCAGGGCGATAATTCATCTGCCGAATTTTATTCGGTAGCTGTTACCAACCACCATCAGCAAGCTGACACAGGCACAAAAATGATTCATTTAGGCAAAAATACACGAAGTCATATTTTGTCGAAAGGCATTTCGGCTGGCGTGAGCAACAACAGTTATCGGGGATTGGTTCGCGTAGGTGCAAAAGCCGAGAATGCACGTAACTTTTCGCAATGCGATAGCTTGTTGCTTGGCGATAAATGTGGTGCGCACACATTCCCTTACATGGAAGTGAATAACGAAACAGCCATTGTGGAACACGAAGCGACAACTTCAAAAATTAGCGAAGACCAGATATTTTATTGCAACCAACGAGGCATTTCCACAGAAGATGCTGTTGGACTTATCGTAAATGGCTATGCCAAAGAGGTTTTAAATCAATTACCTATGGAATTTGCCGTAGAAGCACAAAAATTGCTGGCTATTACACTGGAGGGAAGTGTAGGATAAAAAAATTATTAATTAGAAATAAAGTCTTTAGACGTATGACTTTTGACTCAAGACAACAATATGTTAGAAATTAAAAACTTACATGCCAACATTAACGGCAGAGAAATATTAAAAGGACTGAACCTGACTGTTCGTCCAGGTGAAATACACGCTATCATGGGGCCTAATGGTGCCGGCAAGTCAACACTATCGTCGGTACTTACGGGTAATCCAGCGTTTGAAGTTACTCATGGTGAAGTTACTTTTGAAAGTAAAAACCTCTTGGAATTGGCTCCCGAAGAACGTGCTAACGAGGGTATTTTCCTCAGTTTTCAGTATCCAGTAGAAATACCTGGTGTGAGCATGGTAAATTTTATGCGAACAGCTATCAACGAACAGCGAAAATACCGCGGCTTACCACCCGTGTCGGCAACTGATTTTTTGCGTATGATGCGTGAGAAAAAAGAATTGGTGGAAATGGACAATAAACTCACCAATCGTTCGGTAAACGAAGGCTTTTCGGGTGGTGAGAAAAAAAAGAATGAAATTTTTCAGATGGCTATGTTAGAACCAAAATTGTCTATCTTAGATGAAACAGATTCCGGGCTAGACATTGATGCGTTGCGTATTGTGGCAAATGGTGTAAATAAACTAAAATCGCCAGCGAATGCAAGTATTGTCATTACCCATTATCAACGCCTGCTCGATTATATTGTGCCCGATTTTGTACATGTGCTTTACGATGGTCGCATAGTGAAATCAGGAACCAAGGAGTTGGCTTTGGAGTTGGAAGAGAAGGGTTACGATTGGATTAAACAAGAAGTAGAGGGGAAATAATGTGGCAATATGCTCATATGCCAATATGTTAATTGAAAGAAAAAATGGAAAGACAATATATCGACTTATATAAATCCTACAGCGAAATTATCAAAAACAATGCTGCTCAAGCTATGAATGCTGGTCGTGATGCTTCGTTTGCTTTGTTCGATAAAATAGGATTCCCTACTACTAATCTTGAGAACTACAAATATACCGATTTAAAGGAAGTGCTTGCGATTGATTTTGGACTAAATATTCAACGTTTGCCTATACCCGTAAATCCATACGAGGTATTTCAATGTGATGTGCCCGGTATTCATTCTTTTTTGTATTTTGTGGTGAATGATGCTTTTTATCCTGTTTCTGACAAGCGTAATGATGCATTGCCCGAAGGAGTCATTATCGGTAGTGTGAGCGATGTTGCCAAATCGCATCCTGAATTGGTAGAGAAGTATTTTGGAAAATTAAGTTCAACCAAGCAAGATGGATTAGTGGCATTTAACGGAGCTTTTGCACAAGATGGATTTTTTATGTATGTTCCCAAAAACGTGCAATTAGATCGTCCGGTGCAGCTCATCAACATCATGCGCTCCGATGTTGATTTCATGGCTAATAGCCACAACCTGATTGTGTTGGAAGCTGGTGCAAAAGCACAATTATTAGTTTGCGACCACACGGTAGATAATGTGCGTTTTTTGACAAACCGCGTAACCGAAGTTTTTGTTGGTGAAAATGCCATTTACGAACATTACAAATTAGAAAATACACATACGAAAACAACGAATTTATCAACTTTGCTAATCGATCAGCAAGCCTCATCGCAGGTGCTCAGCAATGTTATCACTTTGCATAATGGATTGACGCGCAACACGATAGAAATAGATATAAATGGAGAGCACTGTGAAACAACCTTGGCAGGAATGGTTATTGGTGACAAAAATCAACAAGTAGATAATTTTACTTCTATTTTGCACAACAAGCCAAATTGTAGCAGTCGTGAGCTTTTTAAATATGTGTTGGATGATTTTTCCAAAGGAGCATTCACCGGAAAGCTTTATGTTGCCAGAGATGCTCAGAAAACAGCTGCATTCCAAACTAATAAAAATATTTTGCTGCAACGAAGTGCCAAAATGCGAACCAAACCCCAATTGGAAATTTATGCCGATGATGTGAAATGTTCGCATGGTGCTACAATTGGTCAATTGGACGAATCGGCACTTTTCTACATGCGCCAGCGCGGTATTCCCGAAAAAGAAGCCAAATTGCTACTCATGTTTGCGTTTACTGCCGATGTGATTGATTTCATACGCATAGATGCCCTTAAAGACAGGATGAAGTTGTTGGTAGAAAAGCGTTTGCGTGGCGAATTATCAAAATGTGAAGGCTGTGTGATTTGTCAATAATTTTCAATAAGCACCAAGCTATGAACGCTAAATTCACCAAAGAAATTATAGCTCAAAAGTTAGCTGAAAAGCTCCCCGGAAAGATTTCGCATCAGCGTATGGCATCCGTAAGTCGCTCTGTTGAATTGCAACAAGCGGCTGAGGCTGAAGCTTATGCCAAGAAGAGTGCGGTGATGCTTTTGCTTTTTCAAGAAAATGACGAATGGAAAGTAATTTTCATTCGTCGTAGTTTTTATGTGGGGATTCATGCTGGTCAGATTGCATTTCCCGGAGGGCGTTATGAAGATTTCGATCTTGACCTTGCGCACACTGCTTTGCGTGAAATTAACGAAGAAATTGGCATTGCTGCCGATAAAATCGAAATACTGGGACGTCTAACCGACATGTTTGTGCCTGCCAGTAATTTTGTAATCACCATATTTGTGGGTTATTTGTCGCAAAAGCCAAACTATAAGTTAGATGAACGCGAAGTGGCTGATGTGTTTGAAATCAGTCTTGCCAATTTCTTTGACGATGCTATTATTCACGAAAAAGATTTTTTGGTACCATCGGCACAAACTGCTGTTAGAGCACCATACTATCAGGTTGGCGGCATCGAACTTTGGGGCGCCAGTGCTATGGTTATGACTGAATTTTTAGATATTTTGAAACGCTAAAATCTTTTTTTAAGCTAAATTTTTGAGACTTTTGTTTATGTCGTCGATGTAATTTAATACTTCGCTACGACCAATGCTTTTCTCCGAAGAAGTGGCAAAAATAGGTGGCAACGCGTCCCAGCTTTCACGCAAACTCGCTTCATAAAGTGCCAAGTTTGCTTTTGCTTTTGCTGTGGACATCTTGTCTAATTTTGTAAACACTATGGCGAATGGAATCTCTTCTTCCCCCAACCAGTTCATAAAGTCGATGTCAATTTGTTGAGGTTCTAAACGACTGTCAATGAGCAAAAAAACGTTGGTGAGTTGTTCGCGATAGAGTAGATAACTTTCGATAATATTTTTAAGCTGTTCGCGTATTTTCTTCCCTGCCGAAGCGTAGCCATACCCTGGCAAATCAACCAAATGCCACTGGTTGTTTATCAGAAAATGATTTATTAATAGCGTTTTACCTGGTTTTGACGAGGTCATTGCTAAATCTTTTCTGTTGCAGAGCATATTTATCAAGGATGATTTCCCTACATTCGATCGACCTATAAAAGCATATTCGGGAAGTTGGCTTTCAGGACATTTTTTAAAATCGGTGTTGCTTATTATAAATTCGGCTGTTTTGATTTCCATGAAGTTGTTTTTATTTTGTTTTTTTTTTGAAATAGAGTTTAGTTGGAATAAGTATTTATATCATTCAAATACAACAAATTAAGTTTAATGCTCTTTAAATAAATCATTTATGTTTTATGCTTTGTGTTTTATATAATGATAATTCTGGAATGAATGTTTTTCATAAAAATTTTGTGTCTTTGTGCCTTCGTGTTTAATTCTTATATCAATCATTTCGCTTTTTAGTGAGAATACTATCTAATGAAGTTTCTATGTTAAATGCTTTGTTTGTTTTTTTGTACGAAAATGCCCAAAGCCCTACAAACGTCAGAAATCCATTGAGCATAAGTAATTCGTATCCAAAAGAATAACTGAAATACTTTGTGGAATAAACTTGTAAAAGGTAGCAAATTATGGGCGAACTGAGAGCAATATAAGGTGTTGCTTTGTCGTTGGTAATTCGTTTCGTAAAAAAGCCAAAAGCATACATGCCAAGCAGTGGACCGTAGGTGTAGGAGGCAATGATGTAGATGGTGTCGATAATGCTTTTATTGTTTAGTGCACCAAAAAGCAGAATTATAAGTATAAAAAGCAAGGAAAAAGCAATGTGAATCCACTTTCGGATTTTAGTAGCTTTAAGCTTAGATTCATTTTCAACACCCATGATGTCGATTGAAAAAGAGGTGGTGAGAGCAGCTAATGCGGAGTCGGCACTCGAAAATGCAGCTGCTATGATGCCCACGATAAATATTAGTAACACTGCATTGCCCAAATAAGTGGTAGCAAAAAGCACTAAAATCTGATCAGCACTTTGCGGCAAATCAATATGCTGCTGATTGGCAAGCGAAAGCAACATGAATCCCAACACCAAAAAAAGAAAATTAACCGGAATAAACGAGAACCCGTAACTTAGCATGTTTTTTTGCGCATCGCCTATCGACCTGCAAGTGAGGTTTTTTTGCATCATATCTTGGTCAAGCCCTGTCATAACAATGGCAATAAACACACCACTAAAAAATTGTTTTACAAAATGCTGCTTGGAGTACCAATCGTCGAAAACAAAAATACGTGAATGGCTATCCGCCCAAAGATTTGAAAACAGAGTTCCATATTCAAAGTGCAGTTTTTCAGACACCTGTACCACCATAAGCACCAAGGCAACAAGCATAATGATGGCTTGCAGGGTATCGGTCCAAACAATGGTTTTGATGCCACTTCGGTGGGTGTAAAGCCAAATCAAAAAGATAGTGCCACACACGGTAATCCAATACGGAACCTGCCAACTATCGAACACACTGGTTTGTAAAATACGTGTAACCACATACAGCCTTGCAGCGGCACCAATGGTTTTGGCGATTAGAAAAAATGCAGCCCCTGTCTTATAGGCATGTTTGCCAATGCGTTGTTGCAAATAGGAATAAATAGAAGTTAGGTTGAGCTTGTAGTAACGCGGAAGAAGTACGAAGGAAATGACCACATAACCTATAAAAAAGCCAAAAACAGTTTGCATGTAGCTGAAATCGATACTTCGCACCATGCCGGGCACCGACACAAAACTAACGCCCGAAATGGAAGACCCCACCATGCCTATTGCCACAATACCCCACGGAGATTGCCTATTAGCACGGAAAAAGGTATCGTTGTCCGTGTTTTTTTTGCTTGTGAGGTATGCTATGAAAAGCAAAACGGAAAAGTATATAGCTATGATGCTTAGGATGAAAATACCTGACATAAAAAGTTTGAAAATTAGTGTGCAAAGGTACAAAAAAAACGTGCATAAAATTTTCACAGCCACATAATGGCTTTTAACTCATTTTTTTTTGTAAATTTGCAATCCGAAAAAAATTGGAATTACAACAAGCATTCATGCATCATAACTTGTCATCTTCCCTGCTCGAAAATGCAGTACAAGAGTTTTCAAAACTTCCCGGAATAGGACGTAAAACGGCTTTAAGATTGGTTTTGCACTTGCTCAAAAAAGAAAAGCACGAAGTGGAGGCTTTTGGGAATGCACTCATTCAGTTGCGTCGCGAAATTGTTTACTGCAAGGTTTGTCACAATATTTCGGATACCGAAGTTTGTCATATTTGCAGCAACACTTCGCGCGATAATAGCATTATTTGTGTGGTGGAAAGCATCAAAGATGTGTTGAGCATTGAAAACACACAACAATTCAGAGGCTTGTATCATGTGTTGGGAGGTGTTATCTCGCCCATGGATGGCGTTGGACCAGCCGATTTGCAAATTGAGAGTTTGATAAATAGAGTGCAAAGCGGTGACGTGAATGAAGTCATTTTAGCATTGAGCACAACCATGGAAGGCGACACAACGAATTTCTTTTTATTTCGCAAGCTTACGGTTATAGATATAAAAATTACCACTATTGCGCGTGGTATTTCCATTGGCGATGAGCTCGAATACACCGATGAAGTTACGCTTGGACGTTCTATTTTGAACAGAGTAGAATTTACAAATTCATACAAATAATTTTTTTTTGAATTACGTAATTATTGTTCTAAATAACTTTGATACAGAAAATTAAAAACAAGATGAAACAAACATTAAAACAGCTCCAATTTGCCTATTATGGCGTTTATTTGGCAGCTTTGGCAGCAGCAATTTCGGGCTTTTACTTGCTTCGAGCCGGTATTCACATCAATCCGTTGAGTGAAACAGGTGTGCTGCTTAATGGGATACTTATTGTATATATTATTGGTTCTGTGCCAATTACGCTGGCTATTTTTAATAAGCTGACCAAAAAATGGGCTTTGCTACCACTCAAAGACGAACGTTTAGAACGTTACAAAAAATTGGGTACTGTGCGCATTCTAATTATTGGAACTGGTTTGGTGCTTGGCGTGGTGTTTTTCTACATTATGCAATCGCAATCGATGATTTTTAGTGCAGGCATTGCAGCCATAGCGTTGTTTTTTTGCAAACCATCCGAAGTGAAAATGACTATTGAATTGGATTTGGACGATATGAACCTTGCAGAACATAAGTCCTAATATGTTTACCTGAAAAAAAATAAAGAGCAATAAAATATGATTACCATAGCAGTAGATTTTGACGGCACCATTGTTACGCACGAGTATCCACGCATTGGCAAGGAAATTCCTTTCGCTACGGACACACTCATTCGCATACAAAAAGATTTTGAAGCTTGTTTAATTCTTTGGACAGTGCGTGAAGGAAAGGAATTGGACGAAGCTATTCAATTTTGTTTAAGCAAAGGTCTTGAATTTTTTGCCGTTAATAAAAATTATCCCGAGGAAAAAGTAGATGATAAGCAACCTCGAAAACTGAAAGCAGATATTTTTATAGACGATCGCAACTTAGGTGGTTTGCCAGACTGGGGTGTGATTTACCAAATGATAGCTTCCGGAAACCCTTTAATGCCAGCATCAGCAGAGTTGGTAAGTGATTATCCTAAAAAGAAGCCCAGCTTTTTTCAACGCGCTTTTGGAAAATAAACGCGCTAAAATTTTAATAATTTATGGCTAAAATTTACGAACTATCGCCATTGTATCGTCTCGAAAGAGCCTATGCAACCTTCGCATTAAGACTATATTACGATGATATTGTGGTTGTAGGGCGTGAAAATATTCCTACGGATGGGCACTTTATTTTTGCACCAAATCATCGCAATGCCCTCATGGATGCTTTGGCTGTGCAGCTGGTAGCTCCCAAAAATATCTCAACTTCCTTTTTGGCGCGCTCGGATATTTTCAACAACAAGGCTGTAGCCAATATCCTTCGTTCGTTCAAAATCATGCCTGCATTCCGACTACGTGATGGGTTTGAAAATTTAAGTAAAAACGCCGATGTGTTTGATCAATGCGTAGAGTTGCTCAACACTAATCACGCATTGTGCATTATGCCTGAGGGCGATCAGGAAACCGAACCTAATATCCGACCCTTGGTTAAAGGAATTTTTCGTATTGCTTTTTCGCTACAACAGCAGAATCCTGTTGGCAAATCGCTCAAAATCATTCCTGTGGGTTTAGATTATGGACATATCGAAAAGTTTGGAAAACATCTTATTATCAATATCGGAGAAGCTATCGATGTGGCTGATTATGCTGCAACATATGCAGAACATCCGGCTCGGGCAATAAACGATATTCGTGAAAAATTATCTGCTTCGCTCAAAGCTTTGACGCTCAATATTGAGTCAAATGCCAATTGCGAGCTTATTTTTGCTGCTACCAACATGGCATTCTCCAAGTCGTTGCGACAGAAAAATTTAGAAGAAAATACCTTAAACGTGTTTTTAGAAAAATGCGACTTGGCTAACAAATACCTAACATTAGAAAAAAACAACCCCGAAAAGTTTGCTGCTTTTAAACGGGCTGTTCGCACCTTGGGGCGTTATTTGGATGACAATAAAATACAAATGCGAAATGTAGATGTCAATGCGAAATCTTTTAAAATCATAGTGCAGTTTTTAGTATTTGTTGTTGCAAGTCCGCTATTTTTGGTTGGATTTTTGGTTAATTTTTTGCCTTTTTTTCTACCTGTATGTATTCGTAAAAAACTCAACGTAGCTTATCATGGATTTTTTAGTTCCGTGCAATTCGCTTTGGGTTTAGTTACTTTTCCTGTTTTTTGGACCGTGCAAGCCATGTTCATAGCAACTTGTTTCCCTTGGAATTTTGCTATCACTTTTCCTCTTGTTTTTCTGGGGCAGCCTGTGTTTGGTTTTGCAGCCATGCGCGTATATGCTTTGCTAAAGAAAATAAAAGCTGAAATACGCCTTCTGACCTTAGAGCGAAGCGCAAGGCATCGAATCAGGCATTTACGCAATGAAATAGTTGCTTTTAGTAACATGGGTTTTTGAAATAATTTAACTGTATGTTCTATCCAACGCATTTTGAAAACAAAATTGACTTTGTTAGTATCCGTAATTTGTTGAAAAACAAATGCAGTAGCAGCTTAGGCGTCGAAAAAGTAAATGAAATAGCGTTTTCAGCCAATTTTCAACACATACATACTTTATTAAGTCAAACCGACGAAATGTTAAGTGTACTTACCACTGATGCAGACGAGTTGCCCTTAGGCGATTTTTTTGATATTCGGGAGGGCTTAGCGCGTGTACACGTGGAAGGCTTGTTTTTGGACGAACTGGAACTCTTTAGCTTGTGGAGGGCTCTGGAAGCGGTGCGCAAATTGGTATTTTTTTTTCGTAAAAAAGAAGAAACAGCTTATCCATATTTATTGCAATTGCTGCCCGGAATAGACACTTTTCCGATTATCCTAAAACAGATAGAGGCTATCCTGAATAAATTTGGGAAAATAAAAGACAATGCCTCACCCGAATTAGCACGTATCAGGCGCGAAATGCAGCAGGTAGAAAGCTCCATATCACGAACACTTCAAGCTATTTTGCGACAGGCACAAGCCGATGGTTTTGTAGAAAAAGATATAGCTCCCACCATGCGCGATGGACGCTTGGTAATTCCGGTATCGCCTGCTTTCAAGCGTAAAGTAAGCGGAATTGTGCACGATGAATCTGCAACTGGTAAAACAGTTTTTATTGAGCCACAGCAAGTTGTGGAGGCTAACAATCGAATTCGTAGCTTAGAGGGCGAGGAGCGGCGCGAAATTATGCGTATTTTGATTGACTTCACCAATTTTTTGCGCCCACATTTCGACGAAATCATCAATTCGCAATACTTCTTGGGTACCATAGATTTTTTACGGGCAAAAGCTCTTTTTGCTGTCGAAATTAAAGCTATTAAACCGCGCATGGATGATGTTTGCCAGTTGGAATGGGTGAAAGCGGTGCATCCAATTCTTTTTTTGGCATTGCAAAAACAACACAAAACCATTATTCCATTGGACATTACGTTAAACGAGAAGCAACGTATTTTACTCATTTCTGGACCTAATGCTGGTGGAAAATCGGTGTGTCTCAAAACCGTCGTTTTGCTTCAGTACATGCTCCAATGCGGCTTGCTTGTGCCTTTGCACGACAGTAGTCGGACGGGCGTTTTCGAACGTTTGTTTATTGATATTGGTGACGAACAATCCATCGAAAACGACCTTTCAACTTACAGTTCGCATCTATTAAACATGAAGTTTTTTATCAAAAATAGCACTCCAAAAACTTTACTGCTTATTGATGAATTTGGCACAGGCACCGAACCCATCATTGGTGGCGCTATTGCCGAAGCTACTTTGGAACGTTTTCAGCAAAGTGGCGCATTTGGCGTGATTACGACCCATTACAGCAATCTGAAACTGTATGCCGATGCTACCGAAGGCATTGTGAATGGTGCCATGCTCTATGACCGTCAGCATTTACAGCCTCTTTTTCAGCTTAGTATTGGAAATCCGGGAAGTTCGTTTGCCGTAGAAATTGCACGTAAAATTGGTCTGCCCGAAGATTTGATTGCACAAGCTGCCGAAAAAGTTGGTTCTGAGCACATGGACTACGACAAACATTTGCAAGATATTGTACGCGATAAAAGATATTGGGAAAATAAACGGCGCGATATTCGAGTGAAAGAAAAAAAATTGGAGGAAACACTCCTAAAATACGAGGCATTAATGGCTTCGGCAGAAAAGCAAGGTAAAGAAATTATTCAACGTGCAAGTTTGGATGCCCAAAATTTGTTGATGAATACAAATGCTAAAATTGAAAATACGATACGTGAAATTAAAGAGTCGCAAGCCGAAAAAGAGAAAACAAAACTTATCAGAAAAGATTTTGAGGCATTCAAAACAGAAAACGACCTTACTTTGCAACGTTCACAAACATTACCTAAGCCCAACAAACCAGCCTTGCAACTAAAAAAAACGAAGCAAAATTTATCTAATTTGGATGCTAATCCGAAGCTTGAAGCCTTGCAAGTGGGAGATAATGTGCGTCTTAAAGGTCAGACAGCAGTAGGAGTTATTCTCGAAATGCAGGATAAAAATGCACTGGTAGCTTTTGGTGTTATGAAATCGACGGTGCAACTTTCTAAATTAGAAAAAATAAGCCACACACAGCTCAAAAAGGAAAAAAACAAATATGATGAAATAGCCACAACTACCAATGATGAAGTGAGGCAGCGTAAACTTAGTTTTAGCTCCGAAATAGATGTGCGGGGCATGCGCGTGGACGAAGCCTTACAAGCAGTAACCTATTTTGTAGATGACGCGTTGATGGTGGGCGTATCTTCCGTACGTATTTTGCATGGCACCGGTACAGGAGCTTTGCGTATGATCATTCGTCAGTATTTAGGTACCGTTCAAGCCGTAGCAAACTATCGCGACGAGCATGTGCAATTTGGTGGCGCTGGTATTACTATTGTAGAATTTTTGTGAGTTTCTTATTTCCGAAACGGCTCCGTGTGTATGTTTGTAATTGTTTGAGCACCAAATTCATCGCGTAGTTTTTGTTCTATGTCAGTGGCTACCTCGTGCGACTGAACAAAGGAAATATCATTATCCAATTTGATGTGCATATCGATGGCATACACATTTCCTACTTTCCTTGTTTTTAAATTGTGATAAGCCAGAATTTCACCATTGGTTTTAATAATACGGTCGATTTGAGATTCAACTTCTTGAGGCAAAGATTTTTCTGTCAATTCGTGAATAGCAGGTAAACCTATTTCTACGGCAACTTTAACAATAAAAACGCTCACAATAATTCCGGCAATGGGGTCGAGAATGCGCCACGACTCACCCAGAAAAATTGCACCCGAAACGCCTAAGGCTGACCCAATTGACGAAAATGCATCCGACCGATGATGCCAGGCATTGGCTATAACTGCCTGACTCTGTATGGCTATTCCAGCTTTTTTCGTGTACCAAAACAAAGCTTCTTTTACGACAATAGAAACTAAAGCAGCCCACAAAGCAATGAGCGATGGCTGCTCAATAAGCTGACCTTTCAGTGTGAGAATAACTTTGGAAAGCCCACCCAAAAAAATGCCTAATCCAACTATTACCAGGGCTAAGCTAATGAGTAAGGTAGCGAATGTTTCGTATTTTCCATGTCCGTAGCGATGGTCATCATCGCGCGCTTTAGCCGATACACCAATGAAAACAATAACAATAACGTCCGTTATAAAATCGGATAAGGAGTGAATCCCATCTGCTATCATGGCAGTACTTTTTCCGAGCATACCAGCCACTATTTTGAAAATGGCAAGTATCAGATTTATAAAAAATCCAACCCAAGTTACTTGTTGCGCAATTTTTGTACGTTCGTTTTTCATGTGCTTTGTTTTCGTGCATACAAATATATATAAAATTTTGTTTGAACTAACATTCTATTTGTCAATAATAAATTTTTTGTTTGCACTTGCAGCTGACTAAATTTAAAATTCAAATTTATTAGCGTAGTTAAATGGCTATTTAATTGTAATAATTTCAAATTTATAGAAAAAAACAGACAATTTCTTTTGAAAATCTAATTCTTTGCTTTAAATTTGCAAAAAAAAATGAACATGCATTTAAATTGATACTTTTGTAGTGCTTTATTTTTTCCATTATTACTTTCATTGTTCATTATTTACTTTTGATTTTTATTTAATAATTCTATAACTTTTAATCAGAATGATTGAAAATAACCAGAAATCCAACAAGAATACCCGAAGAGAATTTCTTCAAAATTTAGGAATTGTTGGTGTTGGGTCTCTTTTAGCCGGTTCGGCATTTTTTGCAGCCCGCAAATACGATAGCAAAAAAACAGCAGCAGATAGAGTAAAGGTACTTACAGCAGAAAATAAATTGGTTGAGATTGAAAAATCTGCCATCACTGAAGTCGAAAAAACACCAGCGACGCAATTGACTTACCTACAAAAACAAGGACGCGACGGAATTGCCGGTAGCCGTTTTGTGATGGTTATCGATTTATCGAAATGCCAAAATGCTCGCAAGTGTATGTCTGCTTGTCAGAATGCCCACCATTTACGTCCCGAGCAACATCACATCAATGTGCTTAAAATGCAGGAAACTGAAACTACCCAGCCTTATTACATGCCCAAACCTTGCCAACATTGCGACAATCCACCTTGTGTGGCAGTTTGCCCGGTAGATGCTACTTTTAAGCGTCAGGATGGTATTGTGCTTATTGATAATGAACGCTGTATCGGTTGTCGTTTTTGTATTGCTGCCTGTCCTTACAGTGCTCGTGTTTTCAACTGGCAAGAACCTCTCAATGCACAAGCAGACGAAGGTTTGGTTTATAATGTTGAATTGAATGTTCCTCAAAAGAAAGGTACCATAAGCAAGTGTCTTTTCAGTGCCGACCGCGTTCGTGAGGGAAAATTACCTTACTGCGTATCTGCCTGTCCGAATGGTGTTTACTATTTTGGTGACGAAAACGAGGACGTAGTTACCAATGGAACTACCAAAGAAAGTTTCCGTTTTAAGAAACTGATAGCCGACAATGCCGGATACACGTTGATGCCTGAATTAGGCACTAAGCCTCGCGTTTATTACTTACCTCCCAAAGGAAAGTCATATCCATTTCAGGAAAAAGACCGCGAAGAAGCAGCCGAACATTTACCTATCTAAAATTACTCAAAAAGTTTAGGTAAAATTAAATGCCAACTAAATTACTAAAAATATGTCCGAGAGAATAAATTCAGAAAAAATCACAGCCGACTTACTTCGCCCAATACGACTAAACAAAGGTTTTATGGTTTGGATGGGTGTGTTAAGCATTTCGTTATTGGTTTGCTTGTTTGCCTATTTTTTACAATTGCGCGATGGTATGATTGTTACAGGTCTGGGCGATTATGTGTCGTGGGGAATGTATATTTCTAATTTCGTGTTTTTTGTTGCATCAAGTCTTATCGGAATGCTGATAAGTGGCGTGTTGTCGTTGTTAAAGCAAAAATGGGCAGCACCATTAGCGCGCATTGCCGAAATTATTGCTCTTGCATTTGCTGCTGTTGCTGGTTTGGTTATTGTGATGGATATGGGGCGACCCGATAGACTACTGAATGTTTTTATTCATGGACGCATACAATCGCCTATTTTGTGGGACGTAACTGTGATTACATCCTACATGATTGTTAGTGCATTGTTTTTGTATATTCCGTTGATTCCTGATTTGAAAATTTGTGCACAAAAGCTGACAAACATTCCACCATTTGCTCGGAAAATCTATGAATTTTTATCCTTAAATTGGTCGGATACGCCCGTGCAGCGTGAACTCATTCGGAAATCGACACGCACTATTGCCATTCTCATTATACCTATTGCATTAGCAATACATACCGTAACTTCGTGGCTGTTTGCAAACACCTCCCGTGCTGGTTGGGATTCAACTATTTTTGGACCTTACTTCGTAGCTGGAGCTTTTGTAGCAGGCACTGCGGCAGTAATCATAGCCATGTTTATATTTCGCAAAGTGTATCATTTAGAGGAATATATTACCGAATTTCATTTCGATAAAATTGGTCAGCTTTTAGTTTTGGTGTCTTTGCTTTATTTGTATTTTAACGTTAACGAATACATGGTGCCGGCATATAAAATGAAACGTGCCGATGCTTTTCATATTCACGAGTTGTTTGTAGGCAGCCATGCACTTTTGTTTTGGATTACACAATTAGGTGGATTAATTATTCCAATAATACTGTTGATTTTAAAGCCTTTTCGCAAACCAATACCCATGTTGGTTATTTCTACCATGGTGCTTATCGGTTCGTGGCTCAAACGATACATTATTGTTATTCCAACCATGGAACACCCTTATTTACCCGTTCAAAACGTGCCATTGAAATTTAGCGTTTATACACCAACGTTAATTGAAATTTTGGTTACAATTGCACCCATGATAATGGTATTGCTTATTATTACTGTGTTGGCGAAAGTAATTCCAATTATTCCGATACACGAAACCATTGAGCATCAACAAGAAATTGCCTCGAAGAAAAAGTAAATTAATAATTGAAGAGAAAAAACTAATTCGAGAAAATCAAATATTATACGCAATGAATTATCCAACAAAAAAATTGAAATCAATATTAGCATTCAGCTTTATGATTTGTTTTGCATTCCAAAGCTTTGCAGCATCATGGAATGTTCCAGAAGACCAAAAAACTCGAAACAGTTACATAAAATTTGATGCTTCTACGGCTTCGCAGGGTGAGGCAATTTACAACGCTAACTGCCTATCGTGTCATGGAGATCCAGGCAAAGGAAACAATTTAAAATCGCTAAACCCTATACCTCCAGAATTGTCTTCGGTAGGTTCACAAAATCTTACGGATGGCGAGTTGCTCTACATTTTAAACACAGGACGTGCCGTTATGCCCTCCTTCAAAAATTCACTTTCCGAAGAAAAAATGTGGCATGTGATTTCCTATTTGCGAGGCTTTAATAAAAACTACGTACAAACACTCTCTTCATTCGACCCTTCAAAAAGTAAGTTAGTAAAGTTAGTTGCAAATTTTGATAAAGCTAAAAATGCTTTTCTTATTGTGGCGTACGCCAATGAAAAAAATGGCAAAAAAGCTTTAGTTGGCTCTGAAGTTTCTTTATTTGTAAAACGCCGTTTTGGCAATTTGCAAATTGATAAAACATTGAAAACGGATGGTAGCGGTCAGGCAGAGATTGTTTTTCCGAACGATATACCTGGAAATAAAACAGGCGAATTAGAAGTAATTGTTAAATTATTTGATTTGAATTACGGGGAAGTGCAAACTACAAGCCGTTTAGCAATAGGTGTTCCAACAAATAAACCTGGTTTGAATGAACAACGAGCCATTTGGAATGTTTTAGAAAAAGCACCTTACTGGATTTTATTTTTATATTCTTTAGGCGTTATTTCCTTTCTCATTTTTATACTTTATATCTTAAATAATTTACGAAAATTCAGAATTTCCGGTAATAAATAATACGTTATGAAAAAATTAGCACTTCTTGGACGCATTTTATTTGCAATACCTATCGCAGCTATTGGGATAAGTCATTTTTTAATGACACCAGCATTTTTAGAAAGATTGAGTAATTCACTCATTCCGGGTAATTTATACACGGTAATGCTTGCAGGTGCCATGCTCATTATAGCAAGTATTTTTATAGTACTGAATAAGTACGTTAAAGTAGCTTGCTTATGGTTGGCAGGTATGCTTCTCGTTATTATTACTGCCATTCACTTGCCTAATTTATTTGTTCCTGCCCACTTTGATTATGCGCTCATGGAAATACTCCAAGATACTGCGCTAATGGGAGCTGCATTAATGATAGCTTATTATTTAGATAAAGCTAACGAAGATGAGGCTGGTATCTGATAAATAAAATTTAAAAATAATTTATACACAAAATTTCCATGAAAAAAACTACAGGCATTTTGTTTTTGTTCTTTTGCCTAACTAATTGGATAGCGTCAGCGCAAATCGACACTTCTGAAGTTCAGGTTATTGAACATTTAGGGGAGAAAATCCCTTTGGATTTGAAGTTTGTAACAGAGAAAATGGATACAGTGACTTTAGGTCAGATTATTAACAAACCCACCATTCTTTCTTTCGTTTATTTTGATTGCCCCGGATTGTGTAGCCCCCTTCTTGATGGTGTTGGCAATGTAATTCGGAAGTCAGACATGGTTTTAGGCAAAGATTATCAGGTAGTTACAATCAGTTTTAACTTTCGGGATACACCCGAAAAAGCACGCGAGAAGAAAAATCGCTTTGTTGAGAAATACTCCAAAGGAAATGGTGACGGTTGGATTTTTTTGACTACTGATAGTGCCTCTATTTTTGAAATAACTCATGCTGCTGGATTCATTACCAAAGCAGTTGGATTCGATTTTATTCATCCATCAGCTATTATTGCCATCAGTCCCTCCGGAAAAATAACCCGATACTTATATGGTATTACGTTTTTGCCCATGGATGTAAAATTAGCCATGGCTGAAGCCAATGATGAAACAGCACGCCCAACCATTCAAAAAATATTATTGGTATGCTATAGTTACGACCCTCAAACACAAAAGTTTGGCTTGGATGTTACGAAGATTATTGGCACCATTATTACATTCTTTTTGTTAGTAATAGTATTGGTTTTTGTTATAAAACCACGAAAAAAAAATAATAATTAATTAAAATATATGCGTAAAGAAACTAAATATGTTAGTTACCTCGATTATGAGGGACAATATAAAGGAATTTTTGGTTGGATATTTTCCACTGACCACAAACGATTGGGGTTGTTGTATTTGTATGCCATAGCTTTATTTTTCTTTGTAGGAGCTATTTTGGGTTTAACAATGCGCGTGGAATTAGCCACGCCAGGCGAAACTATTATGAAAGCCCAAGCTTACAACGGTGTTTTCACAGTGCATGGTGTTATTATGATATTTATGGTGGTGATACCGGGTTTGTCGGCTGTGTTTGGAAATTTCTTTTTGCCGCTTATGATTGGAGCCAAAGATGTTGCTTTTCCAAAGCTAAATAGGCTTACATGGTGGATACTTATTGCCGGAAGTATTTTGGCAATTGCATCGCAGTTTTTGAGAGAAGGACCGCCTGATACTGGCTGGACTTTTTATGCACCCTATTCTACAAAAACGGGTACCAGTGTTATTATCGCCACTACGGCTGCCTTTGTTCTTGGATTTGCATCTATTCTTACTGGTTTAAATTTTATTGTAACTATACATAGACTACGTGCACCAGGTATGAAATTTTTCAACATGCCCTTGTTCCCATGGGCACTCTATGCAGCATCGTGGATACAGTTATTAGCTACGCCAGTAGTTGGTATCACTTTAGTAATGCTCATCTTTGAGCGACTTTTTGGTATCGGGTTTTTCAATCCTGATTTGGGAGGCGATCCAATATTATTCCAACATTTATTCTGGATTTATTCTCACCCTGCTGTTTATATTATGATTTTACCAGCTATGGGTGTAATTACAGAAGTGATTCCTACCTTTTGCCAGCGACGCATTTATGGCTATAAAGCCATTGCTATATCGAGTTTGGCAATTGCAGCCGTTGGCTTTTTTGTGTGGGGACACCACATGTACACCTCTGGAATGAGTGAGCAAGCACGTTGGTTTTTCTCGTTGCTGACTTTTATTGTTGCTGTACCCAGTGCCATTAAAGTATTCAATTGGATAGCAACGATGTATCGCGGTTCCATCAATTTGCAAGCTCCTTTTTTATATGCACTTTTCTTTATTTTTCTTTTCATAATTGGTGGTACCACAGGTTTGATTTTAGGTGCTGTAGCTCCTAACGTTCAGGTTCACGACACTTCTTTTGTTGTTGCTCACTTCCATTATATTATTTTTGGCGGCATGGGCTTTGCATTTTTCTCTGGATTGCATTATTGGTTTCCAAAAATGTATGGTCGAATGTATAATTTGAAAGCAGCAAATTGGGGAGCAATCATATTATTTATTGGTTTCAATCTGCTTTATTTTCCTCAATTTATAATTGGTTACCAAGGAATGCCTCGTCGTTATTACGATTATTTACCTCAATTTCAATGGGCTCAAACTATTTCACTGATTGGTGGAATTATTTTGTTTATTGGATTTTTTGTAATGGTAGGCAACCTTGTGCGTGGAGCTAAAAAAGGTGCAATTGCACCCGCAAATCCGTGGAATGGCACCACCTTAGAATGGACTGTACCATCGCCTCCACCGGTTGAAAACTTTGATGAAGATCCTATTATCAAAAGTGATCCGTATGATTATAAGTAATTTTATGCTACTAAAAAATAGAAAAAAAGAATTATGAGCCAACATGAAAATCATGCGTTCGAACATCGTGACGATGAAGCTAAAAAATTGGGAATGTGGTTATTTATTTTTACGGAACTTTTGTTGTTCGGTGGTTTATTCTTGGTTTATTCCATTTTCCGTTCCCAGTACCCTGATAGCTTCCACGAAGGGAGTTTGGAACTTAGTGTAACAATTGGTGCAATTAATACCATTATTTTGCTTGTCAGTAGTGCCTCGGTTGCTGTTGCACTAACAGCAATTCAAAAGAACAACACCAAATTAAGTATGCAAATGCTGCTGCTTACTGTGTTCTTAGCTGCTGCTTTTTTGGTCAATAAATACTTTGAATGGGGCGCTAAGTTCCATCACGGATTGTATCCTGGTTCCGAATTAATGCAACTATTAGACCGTGGACATCACTTGTATTTTAGTCTGTATTTTTTCATGACTGGTTTGCATGCTTTGCACATCATCATTGGAATGATATTGTTGCTTATAAGCTACTTCAAGGTGAAAGCGGGAAAAGTAAAGATGGATGACTTTATGCATCTCGAAAATGCTGCTCTTTACTGGCATTTGGTCGATCTTATTTGGATTTTCCTATTCCCTTTAATGTATCTAATTTCCTAACGAAATATAGTTGATTATGTCCGAACACACGCATCACATTACGCCTTACAAAACGCTTGGAATCATTCTTGTCGTATTGTTCTTTTTTACTTTTCTTACCATCGAAATTACCTCTATCCATTTAGGAGCTCTTACCGTAACGGTGGCTTTGCTCATTGCTGGCGTAAAAGGTTTTTTAGTGTTAAGCTATTTCATGCATTTAAAACACGAAAGTTTGCTTCTGAAGATATTGGTTGCAATGGTTTTTGTGCTTTTTGCCCTGATAGTGCTCATTACTTTTATTGATTATGCCTTCCGGTAATTACTATTAAATCAATAAATATACATACATATTAAACGATATAAAAAATGTTTAGCAACGCTTCGAATTTTGTGCAAGGTGTCGATATGGCATTTGCAATCATTGTGGGTATTTCACTTTTTTTCTTGATAACCCTAACGGGTACTATGATTTATTTTGTTGTCAGGTACGACCATAAAAAACATCCTGAGGCTCGTCAGATAAAGGATAATAAATGGATGGAAGCTACTTGGATAACTATACCGCTCATTTTAGTTCTTTATATGTTCTACATTGGCTGGGAGGGTTTTATACCCATGCGGCAAGCTCCCAAAGATGCCATGCAAATAACTGCAATAGGTAAAATGTGGAAATATGAGTTTCAGTATGAAGGGAATAAAGTTTCTGACACACTTGTAATCCCAATCAATAAAGCTGTAAAAATTTCACTAAAATCGGTTGATGTACTTCACGGTTTTTCCGTACCATCGTTTCGTATCAAAGAAGATATGGTGCCTGTTAAAGATAATTATACGTGGTTTATTCCTGGCGAATTAGGAGATTTCGATTTGTTTTGTACCGTTTATTGTGGCTTAAATCACGCTTACATGCATTCTATTGTTCGTGTTGTACCCGAAGACCAATTCAACGAGTGGGTAGCTTATTTACCCGAAAAAAATGCTGATGCCGAAAATCCTGGTTACAAAGTGATGGAGAAAAATGGTTGTTTTGCATGTCATAATACCACTGGTACGCGGTTGGTGGGTCCATCATTTAAAGGGATTTATGGACGAAAAATCAAAGTCATGACTGATGGCGTAGCACGTGAACTAATTGGAGACGATAGCTATGTAGAAACTTCCATTTACGAGCCAAACAAGGATATTTCGGATGGCTATCCAGCAAACATCATGCAATCATACAAAAATTCGATTAATAAAGAAGATATGAAATTGATACAAGAATATATCAAAACCTTGAAATAATATGGTATAAGATTTTTCTTTGTATTAAAAAAGGACTTGAAATTCAAGTCCTTTTTTTATTTAGATTAACCAGCTTACTCCTCAAAACAGTAGCCATAACCTAAGCGAGTTACAATATTTTTGCCGTAATCGCCAATTTTTTTACGTAACCGTGTGATATTTACATCGATTGTTCTATCCAGCACAATTACTTCGTCCGACCATACACGTGTAAGCATTTCGTCACGTGTGAAAACACGATTTTTATTTTCTAAAAACAGTTTCAAAATTTCAAATTCTTTTTTTGTAAATGCAACTTCTTCTCCGTGTAGCAAGACTTTTTTGTTGGTAAGTTGCATAGTCAATCCTAAGTAAACCAGGTCTTTGGTAGCCTCTTCAGGGTTTTTGTTGATGTTCGACCGGCGAATGAGTGCTTTTACCCTTGCTACTACCTCGCGTATCGAAAAAGGTTTCGATATATAATCATCGGCGCCGATGGTAAAGCCTGTGAGTTTGTCATTTTCGGTATCTTTAGCCGTCAGAAAAATAAATGGAATGTGAGCTAAAAGTGGATTCTCGCGTACTATGCGCGCCATTTTAAAACCAGATATTTCACCCATCATTATATCGAGTAGTAAAATACTGTAAACAGTTAGATCTTTTTTTAGAGCTTCTTCGGCCGAATAAGCAACGTCCACCTGAAATCCTTCTGTTTCAAGGTTAAATTGCAGAATTTCACATAAATCTTCTTCATCGTCCACCACGAGAATTCGATATTTGTTCATACTTTTTATGGTTTTTAATATTACAGTGCAAATTAACGACATAGTTATTTCGCTCATGTTTAATAATTATTACAAAGATATTACAAATTTAATTAGTATGAAATTTATATTACTGATGTTTTGCTAACGAAAATGTGCTACGCCCTGTAATTGCTATAATTACTCAAAATATGGCTGACGAAAGTGGGATAAAGCTATTTTTTTATTAATTTTGCCCATAATTCAATTTTTTATTAATTTTTACCCATTAGTTAGCTAATTTTAGAAGCATGATTATCGACGAATTACCATCACATATTGTTTATTCACCCTCTGTAATTGAACTTGTTACAGTAATTGCCGAGTCTTGTTTGTTTTTAGAAAATGCATCTGAACTTTCGCGTGCCGATTTTATTGATCGTGCTGTAAAAATACTTCCTTTGCTTTATTTAAAAGCTGGGTTGGTGCAAAAACCCGTATCAGAATTTGACGATGATCCTGAGCGTTTCGTTACCGAAGAAGACTATCTGTATGTGAAAGAGCAAATTGAACAATTACTTGGACCAGATGATTCTTATTTGGAAGTTTTTCATCCTGATATGGCATTAAGCGATACGCCGATTGCTGCTTTTATATCCGAAAGTTTGGCTGATGTATATCAGGAAATTAAAAATTTTGCTGCCAATTATCAAACTATGGATATTGATATTATGAACGATTCGTTGGTGTCGCTTTTAGATGCTTTTGAATTTCATTGGGGACAAAAAGCGCTCAATGCTTTGCGAGCCTTACATGTACTACGCTACAGCGAAAGTTTCGATATGGATGCGAAAGAAAAACCCCAATCGTTGGCTGACAAAATAGACCGCAATTCTTTTGTTGGTTTTCTCAAAAACGAAGATGAATCGTATGATTCATTGCTTTAATTCATTTTTTTAGTTTTAATTATTAATATTTTTTCATGTATCTATCTAAAATATCCAAAGAAGAGGTTAATCAGCTGCCAATTGTAGTTTATGAAGGGAAAATAACCATTATAGATGAACTTTCAAAAGTTAGTGAAGCCATTGACGAGCTTCGTAAGTCTGTTTTTGTAGGTATAGATACAGAAACAAAACCATCGTTTACGCGTGGCATACATCATAAGATTTCGTTGGTGCAACTTTCAACTTTTGAGCACAGTTTTCTGTTCAGAATAAATAAAATAGGTTTTCCGCCTGCATTGGCGCATTTGCTGAGCGATGATAAAATCATGAAAATTGGATTAGCATTACGCGACGATTTTGCGGGGCTCAACCGCTGGGAAAAATTTAAGCCGGATAACTATATTGATATACAGACTATTGCCAAGGAATATGGCATTTTGGAGTTGGGCTTGCAAAAAATTTTTGCTATCGTTTTTCAACGTAAAATTTCAAAATCGCAACAGCTTACTAATTGGGAAAACAACACACTTACCGAGCAGCAACAACGCTATGCGGCAACTGATGCCTGGGCATGTTTGCTGCTGTATATGCAATTGCTTCGCGAAGATAAATTGAGTAAAAAACAAGTGGATAAATTGGTTGCTGATGCCAACGCTGCTCAGATTGCCTACCAACAAGCTATGACGCTTCAACGTCAAACACAAGAATAAGTAATTATATTCACTACTATCATAAGATGACATCAATCATATTAAAGCCTAAAAAAGAAGCCAGTTTGCTCCGATTTCATCCTTGGGTGTTTTCGGGAGCTATTCAGCAAATAAATGGAAAGCCCGAAGAGGGCGAGCTGGTTCAAGTTCTGGATCAACAGAGTAATTTTTTGGCTTGGGGGCACTATCAGATTGGGAGCATTGCCGTACGTATTGTTAGCTTCGATGCTTCGTTGGACTTAAAACATATATGGCTCGACAAGATAAGCAAGGCTTACCAACTGCGCAAAGCAATTGGATTGATAAGCAATAAAAACAATACGTATCGATTAATACATGGGGAAGGTGATGGTTTGCCCGGTTTAATAGTAGATGTGTACGATGACACAGCGGTAATGCAAGCACATTCAGTGGGAATGCATCTGATTCGCAAGGACTTAGCAGCGGCATTAGTAGCCGTGGTTTCCGAAGTGAACAATGTATTTTACAAATCGGAAACCACACTACCTTACAAAGCAGAACTCGAACAAGAGGACGGCTACCTGATAGGAACAGAAACGCGCGATTATATAGCTAAAGAAAATGACCTCCAATTTCGGGTGGATTGGTTAAGTGGGCAGAAAACTGGGTTTTTTATTGATCAACGCGAAAATCGTTCACTTTTAGAGCATTACGCTGCTGGCAAATCGGTGTTAAACATGTTTTGTTACACGGGAGGATTTTCGGTGTATGCTATGCGTGGTGATGCTTCGCTGGTTCACTCGGTGGACAGTTCGGCAAAAGCCATTGCTCTGACTGACAAGAATGTAGCGTTAAATTTCCCCAATGACAAGCGCCATGCTTCTTTTGCCGAAGATGCTTTTAAGTTTTTGAATACCAACGAACAAAAATACGACATCATTGTTTTGGATCCACCTGCTTTTGCAAAACATCGCGAAGCAGTACGCAACGCCCTAAAAGGGTATAAACGGCTCAATGCGAAAGGTATTGAAGCCATCAAACCTGGTGGTATTTTGTTCACATTTTCTTGTTCGCAGGTTATCACCAAGGAGCAATTTCGATTGGCGGTATTCAGTGCAGCTGCCGAAAGTGGACGTAATGTGCGCATTTTGCACCAGCTTTCGCAACCAGCCGATCATCCCATCAACATTTACCACCCCGAAGGTGAATACCTGAAAGGCTTGGTTTTGTGGGTGGAATAACCAATATTAATGTGTTGTATTCTAACGGTTTGGTTGTACATGAAATTTTATATATCTTTGTAAATTAATAAAAAAGGACACATGTTCGGAATGACTTTAAGCCTTCGGTAATGTGAGTTTATTAATTTTTGTTTGTAGGTTAGCAATAAAATTTATAATGTTGTCTTACTGGCTTAGATTTATTAATTAGTTTAGCAAAAACTGAACCTTTTAAATATTATTCTTCAAAATGGAAAATATGAACCAAAAAAATAACTTAAAGAATAAAAGAAAATTTAACTTCGTTGAGCATACTATCCTATTGCTTGTAGTTGTCATTATGTCAATTGCAAGCATTCAAGGTGCTTACGCAGTTGTAAGAACAAGTACCACTGCCGGTGGGTTGTGGACTGCTGGGACAACTTGGGTGGGTGGTGTTGTCCCAGCAACAGGCGACGATGTTTATATTGCCACGACAGGTGCTGGGGTTGTTACGCTTGCCTCTAATATTACAATTCTTAGTTTGACAATAAATTCTGGGTCTGAACTGACTACCAGTACATCATTAATAAATATAACGAATTTGTTTTTGAATAATGGAACGTTTTCGAATACGACAGGCAGAATTACAGTAGCTGGAGGAGCGTTTACAAATACCGGAATTTTCTCTAAGACAGGCGGGCGTATAAAACTATATTATGACTTTGTAAACACGGGCACTTTCAATTTTTCAGGTGAAATGCGGTTTTTAGGTGCCAACAATCAATCTATTGATGGATTTACAACAACTGGTCTTATTAATATGCGAAAAACTGGTGGAATTGCCACATTGGTAGGCAATGTAAACGGTGGGTCTCTTAATATCAATCGTACTGGCGGAACATTGAATTTGGGTGTAGGTTTGAATCACACGATTACAGGAGCTGTAACACGCAGTGCTGGTACCTTGGAAGGAGGCTCGAGTATTTTGCATGTTAACGCTACGAGTGCCACGGCATGGAATGGTACGGGTGCAGCTTTTAATCCTGGTACAGGTACTGTTGATTTTGGTGGTGGCGCGCAAACCATTGCAACTACAACTTTTAACAACCTTAGCTTTTCGGGTACAGGTACAAAAACATTTACTGGGGTAACAGTGAATGCTATACTTTCTATGCAGGGAGATGCTACTGTCACAGTGTCGTCTGTGCCAACTTATGGTGCTAATGCTACGCTACAATATAAAGGCACAGCTTCGCGAATAACTGGGTTGGAGTTCCCTGATGCATTTGCTGGAGCTGGAGGTTTAATTATTGATCAGGGAGCAGCTAATACGATAACTCTCAATGCGAATAAAACAGCACTGACCAATATAAATGTGCAATCGGGCACTTTAAATTTAAGCACTTTTACTGCCAACCGTCCAAGTCCTGGAGGAGCACTCACTGTAGCCGGAACGCTTATGCTAAGTGGAATTACTGGTGGACAAACAGGAAGTAACTTCCCAACTAATTTCACTACTTTAAATATGGCTGGCGGCACCGTAAATTACAATGCTTCAACAGGGGGACAAACAATTTTTGCAACGCCAACATATACTAATTTAACTGTTGATAATAGCGCTGGAGTTGCATTAGCTGCGCCAACTAATATTTCCGGAGTTTTAACCTTGACGAATGGTAAAATAACAAGTACTTCCACTAATTTACTTACGTTGACAAATACTTCAGCAACAGCCATTGTTGGTGGAAGCGCATCGTCTTATATTGACGGACCTATAAAATGGAATTTACCAGCTGGTTTGGTATCGGGTTCAACCTATAATTTCCCTGTTGGAAGTGGCACAACTTATTTGCCTTTTTCATTGGTTAATCCAACTACATCAGGCGTTGCGAGTGCTCAAGTAGCAGCGGTTGTTGGCACTTCGGGTGGTACAACAAATGTAGATGCCACGTTGGCATCAAAAAGTAATACTGAATACTGGTCGTTAGCAACTACAGGAAGCTTTACGAATGCAACTGTATCATTATCACGCCCAACTGCTATCGCACCCAATAATGTAATTGCAGGAAGTACAAGTATTACCGGAACTTATTCGTTATTACTCGGCATAGCTGGTACAACAGGTGTTTCAAATTCAAATCTTATAAATACCAATCGTTTTTTTACATTTGCTCGTGAAATAAAATCCATAACTACGGGAACAATTACTGGGTCGCCTTTTTGTGAGGGAGCAACTGTTTCGGTGCCTTATACAATTTTAGGCACGTTTGTTTCTGGAAATGTGTTTACGGCACAACTATCGGATGCCAGCGGAAGTTTTGCTTCGCCAGATACGATAGGCACTTTAGCATCAACAGCATCTGGTACCATTTCGGCAACAATTCCTCTGGGAACAATTACTGGCAGTGGTTATCGAATCCGAGTTAGTAGCAGCAATCCCGCAATTACCGGAACTGATAATGCTGCCAACATTACTGTTAATACCATACCCTCAACTCCGGCTACAAACGGAAATTTTATTTGTATTGGCACCACTTCTGGCACAGTCTTGTTGGCTTCGGGAGCTACAACGGGTCAGGTTTACAAATGGTATTCGGCTTCTTCAGCCGGAACGCTTTTGAAAACGAGTACAAATAATACTGACAACACATACACCACCCCTGTTATTGGAGCCACAACAAGTTATTGGGTGTCGATAAGTAATGGTAGTTGCGAATCGGCACGAACGCAAGTTACAGCCACTTTCCCCTCTGCTTCAGCAGCCGACCAAGCACTTGCAGCGACTGACTCGTGGATTGGACATGTTTATGATGGTACTAATTTGAATACTTATTATGGTACAACTACGCAATTAGAGACATTTGACCAATCGTTTTTAGGTAGTGGAACTTGTTTTCCCTTTACTGCGGGTGCTGATTCATTATCCATCTATACCACAACATTCTCAGTTCGTTACCGTATGAACTCTACTAAAAAGGGATTATATCAAGTTAATTTAGGTTCGGACGATGGAGGTAGA
>MNZK01000021.1 GCA_001873635.1 Porphyromonadaceae bacterium CG2_30_38_12
CAGTGAATGCAGCTAAACTTGAAAAGTTATTGTCGGAAAAAGGTATAAAAACCTACGGGCATAATCGTTAGTTGGGATATAATCCACCTTATCAACTCTTTGGACCTAGAAATGAAATTATAGTTTCGGTCGAGTGGGAAGCTTAAACCAAAAGCCAATGACAGGCTCTGGACTATGTCCTATCAAGTATGCTTCACAATAGTTCTACCTTTCAATTTGCCGTTCAGGATAGCATGTATTGCTTCGGGTAAATCAGCTAAGCCAATTTCATTGTAAATTTCCATCAAATGGGTTGGTTTATATTCGTTTGCTAATTTTTCCCACAGCGGTGTTCGTAATTGTGTGGGGTAATTTTGTGCCGAAATGCCAATAAGCGTTATTCCCCGAAGTATAAAAGGAAACACCGTCAGGTTAAGTTGTGTAGAAGACACACTACCACAAGTTGTTACCGCACCCAAGGGCTTTAGCGATTTAAGGATATTCTCGAGCGCTACACCACCTATGGTATCAATACCACCAGCAAATTGAGCCGAGAGTATAGGTTTTTTTTCGATTTGCTGAAATTGCTCACGCGAAATAATTTCGGAGGCACCTAATTGTTTCAAAAAAGGGTATGCAGCCTCTTTGCCCGAAACGGCAACAGTTTGGTAGCCATTCTGGGTTAATAATGATAAAGCCACAGAGCCAACGCCACCCGTTGCACCCGTTACAATCACCTTACCATCAGAGGGTTTTACCAATTCGGATAGGCGCGAAAGCGAAATGGCAGCTGTGAAACCAGCCGTGCCAATTATCATGGATTCTTGAAGTGTGAGCCCTTTGGGCAATTGCACCACCCATTCGGCAGGCACACGAATATAAGCACCAAAACCACCAGGAGTGTTCATTCCCAAATCGTAACCTGAAACAATAACCTCATCGCCAGGATTGAAATGAGGCACAAGCGAAGCTACAACCACGCCCGCCGCATCAATACCTGGCGTATGTGGATAGTGCTTTGTAACTCCCTTGTTTCCAGTTGCTGATAAAGCGTCTTTGTAGTTCAACGACGAATACTTTACCTGTATCAACACCTCGCCAGCAGGCAACTTGTCTGTGTCGCAAGTTTGAATTGAAGCGTCATAGCGACCATCAATTTCATCTATAACGAATGCTTTGTATTTCATAAATAAAAAAAACGCCAAGGACAACAAGCGCCTTAACGTTCAATAAGTTTACATGTTTCTATTTAAAAATTATTTTGCTTCTGTGTTTACCACTTCACGCATCGAACAGCTACCATTAAAGACGGCATTCGGCTCTACTACCAAAATTTTGGTTTTCACATCACCTTTTATTTGAGCCGAGCTGCGTAAAGTGAGCGTGTCGGACACAATGATATTGCCCGTTACGAAACCGATAATTTCAGCATTCTGACAAGTAATTGTGCCTTTTAGTAATCCATTTTGACCAATAATCAACTTGCCATTGCACGAGATATCACCTTCCACTTCGCCATCGATACGAAAATCGCTGTCTGCAAAAATTTTTCCTATTATTTTACTCCCGTTCGTTAGTGCATTGTAGGACGCACCCGCGTTGTAGGTCGATTCTTTTGCCATATTTGCTATTGTGTTACTAATTATTAAATGAGAGCCCAAAGTTACAATTTTCTTTTTAAAATAAAAAATTTATGTTCAAAATCGATTCTGGCAGTCATTTTTTTTTATTTAAAATTCAAGTATTTAACATATTAATTAAAAAAAAAATGAATACTTTTGTAACGGATATCGTTTAAAAAATAACACCATGATTATTAAGCCAAAACTCCCTAAAGTTGTAACTAAAACAAGGCAAAAACGTAGGTCAAATACCATCATTATCAACAATGTTTTTAGTGCTGTTAATGAATTGATTGAAGAAGTCGGGTTTGCAAAAGTTACCTTAACTGCCATTGCAGAAAGAGCTCAAGTAGAACCATCTGTTTTCTACCGCCGATTTGCTAATTTAGATCAGCTTTTTGAGGAATATACACACAAATTTGATTATTGGCTGGCGGGTATAGCCGAATTGATGCCTTCCGACTTGAGCGACGAAGATTCTATGAAATGGATTATGCTGAACCTCATCAGGGCACTGCACAAAAACAAAGGCATGCAGCAATTGCTTATCTGGGAACTATCCGATGACAACCCAATAACCCGCCGAACTGCCGGTCTGCGAGAAAAGATAAATGCCGATTTGATTCATATTTTAGAACAGAAATTTTCGCTCACCAGCATTGATATGAATGTACTGACTGCGATGATGATAAGCGGTGTCTATTTTCTGATTTTGCATCGCGATGTTTCCACTTTTTGCAATGTCGATTTCTCGACTAAAGACGGCAAGGAACGCCTTGAAAAAACGGTAGAACAACTCATTGAAATCTTATTTGCTGCCAAGCATTCCAACCAATTTTTATCACCATCATCCGTATCGGAAAGTGAATAACAAGACAGCAGTAAAACACCTTGGTATTTTCCTCTCGAACAAAACGAACAAGAGCAAACTCATTCAGGCATTAGTCAAAGGGCAAGAATTTACCAATTACATTAATATTACAGGGCTTAAAGGTTACGTTTTCGGACAAAGCACCTTGAATAAAATGGTGGACGAAGAGCTTCGGCACGACAAGATAATTATAGCTACTGCTGCGAATAGGGGTTTGCATACCATGTCCAACGGGCAGCAAAAACAAGCACTCCTGATGCATATTTTAGATCTTTATCCTGACTATATAATTATCGATGACCTTGCTAGTAATATCGATGTGCCTACATTGAAAACACTCACCCAAGATCTTCAACTAATTGCCAATAAAACCAGTATCATCCAACTATTTTCGCGTCAAACGGATGTGCTACCCTTTATTGATCAAGTAATAGAATATGATTTAGCCAATGAATATCAGCAGCTTAGCAAGACGGAAGAGAACCCTTTTGTTAATTTGAAATTACCACAAGCTGACACATTGCTACATACAATTCCGAATCCGCTCATCGATCTGCAACACATTCACGCACACTATGGTGATAAAAAAGTGCTTAACGATATTAGCTGGCAAATTAATAGAGGTGAAAGTTGGCAACTCAAAGGTGCAAACGGTTCGGGCAAAAGCACCCTGCTTCAATTAATTATCGGCGACAATCCGCGCGGTTTTGGTCAAGATATGTTCCTGTTTGGGAGGAAAAAAGGCTCGGGCGAAAGTATATGGGATATTAAAAAAAATATTGGTTACTTCACACCTGCTATGCTTCATAACTTTCATCGAAACGATTCGGTTCTAAATATGATTATTTCAGGTATCAACGACACAATAGGGCTATACACACAACCAACCGATATGCAAAAAGACTTGGCAGCGACATGGATTGAAATACTTGGTGTAGGTTGTCAAAATACAAATTTTCAAAGCTTATCCATTGGGCAGCAGCGCATGGTAATGGTTGCAAGAGCCATGGTGAAACACCCGCCATTGCTTATTTTGGATGAGCCAACAATTGAACTTGACGAAAAAAATGCCCGGCTTTTCGTTGCGCTTGTCAACGCTATTGCTGCCGAGCAAAAAGTTGCTATTATCTATGTTTCGCACCGCACCGAACCTGCGCTCAACATAGAAAAGGTTTTTGAACTTATTCCTTCTATAGAAGGGTCGATGGGTAAGATTTTGCTGCCATAAACATCAAGATTCCACCACAACAATTTCCGAACTTACCTCAATAGCTTTTCGATACAAAGCCCCAACGCCACAATAAGTTTCTTCGGACATCTTGACAACTTTTTCCAATTTGTCCATTGGTAGGTTTTTGCCCGTAAATTTGTATATCACATGCATGTGATAATAATGTTTTGGGTTTTCATCTGTCAGGTCGCCTTGAACCTCAATATCTAAGGCATCAAATTCGACGCGCATTTTACGAAGCATCGAAACCACATCCATGCCGGTGCATCCACTCATAGCTGCTAACATTAGTTTTTTTGGTCCGGGACCTAAATTGTTACCACCAGCTGATTCGGGAGCATCCATTATCAATTTATGATCGTTTATCTCCGATTGAAAAGTTAAATTACCCTTCCATTGTGTTTTAATACTGTGTTTGTCCGACATTGTATGCGTTTTGTTTGTTTGTTTGTTTGTTTGTTTGTTCAAAAAAATATTTATTTGCAACTATTTCTACTTTACCAAATTAGATTGTACGAATGCCAGAGGCATTATATATTTATAGAAAACGCATTTATTAATCAATTAACTGAACCCGATGGGTTTAGTTAATTGAGTTCAATTTTTATTTTAGTAAAGTAGAACTATACTAAGTTCTTTTTTTAACGCTTCATTTTCTATATTTGTTCAATTAAAATAAAAAAGATACTTTTACAGCCAATTTTTAAATCGATTCAAAAATGAAAAAAGCATACATAGCACTGCTCACATTTATTTTTATTCTTGAAATTCCTGTAACGGCAAAAAATTATCGTTTTGTGATTGGCACATTTACGACCAATACTTCGGCTCAGGGCATTTACAGTTTAACCATAAACATGACGGACACAACGCATAGGTTGAAACTTGCGGCACCAATCATCGACCCGAGTTTTTTGGCACTCTCCAACAAAAATAAATTGGTATATGCCGTGAGCGAGCGTGGCGAAAAAAGCAGCGTTTGTGCTTATCGCTTCGATAAAAAATTGTCCACTTTAAAGCTCATCAACACACAGCAGGCGGGCAGCGCTACCGATCCTTGCCACATTGCCGCCACCCCACATCATGTAGTTACGGCTAATTATTCTGGCGGCAGTGTGTTTGTTTATCCTCGCCTTGCCGATGGTTCTCTTGGCAGTAACGTGCAAGAAGTGCAACACACCGGAAGTAGCATAAACCCTACGCGCCAAACAAAGCCACACGTACACCAAGTTAGCTTTTCGCCTGACAATAAATTTTTGTTGGTCAACGACTTGGGGACGGATATGCTTACCGTGTATCGCTATTTGAAATCCAACACAAACCCCTTAGTTGCTTTTGACACACTTCGGCTTAAAGCGGGAAGTGGACCTCGGCACTTAACGTTCGATAAATCAGGAAAACTCATTTATTTGCTGCATGAACTCGATGGTTCGCTTTCAACCATTCGGTTCGACAGTGGAAAACTGACTTTGATTGACACCACATCGGTGGTTCGAAAAGCTGCCATGCAGGCCGGAGCTGCCGACATTCATTTGTCGCCCGATGGAAAATATCTTTACGCTACCAATCGCGGGAATGCAAACGACATAACTTGCTTTAAAACAAGTGTTTCTGGTAGGTTGAGTTTCGTACAGCAAGTGTCAGTGGAGGGCTTAGGTCCACGTAATTTTGTAATTACCAACGATGGTAAGTATTTACTCGTTGGCAATCAGTGGACTAACAACATGACTATTTTTGAGCGAAACACAAGTACTGGCAAACTTCAATTTACGGGTAAAAAAATAAGCTTGGGAGCACCAGTTTGTTTATTGGAATATTAGTAATTCTACTTTACTAAACTAAAAATTGAACTCAATGAACTGAACCCATCGGGTTCATATATTTGTAGAATGCCTCTGGCATGCATATAATCTAATTTGGTAAGAAGTAACTGACAATGAATTTGTAGTCCTAATAACCTAATATTTTAAGCATGGATTTGTAGCTTTGTTCCTTGGCAAAAAGTTTGGTAAAGTATTCACCATCTTCATCCTTGTCGATAATAACCAATTTGGGTGCGGGGATAAGGCAGTGTTGTATTCCGCCAAAACCGCTTAGCGATTCCTGATAGGCGCCTGTGTGAAAAAAACCTACGTATTGCTCTCTATCCTCTTGCATTTTAGGTAAGAAAATAGCATTTGAATGCACTTCAGCATTGTAAAAATCCTCACTATCACATGTCAGTCCGCCCAAATTGACACGTTCGTACTCGGAGTTCCAATTGTTGATGGCCAAAAAAACGTAGCGTTGATTGATAGCCCAAGTGTCAGGCAGGGTGGTCATAAAGGAGCTGTCAATCATGTTCCACAACTCACGGTCGTTTTGTTTTTTTTGGTTTACGATGGAGTAAAGCATTGCGCCACTTTCGCCCACTGTATAGGAACCAAATTCTGTAAATATGTTTGGTTCAGGGATATTGTGTTGTTCACATATTGTTTTAATTTGTGCTACTATTTCTTCGGCAATGTATTCGTAGTCATAGGTCATATCCAAATGCGTTTGGATAGGAAAACCGCCCCCAATGTTAAGACTATCCAAATCAGGACATTTCTTTTTAAGTTCACAATATAAGTTCACTGCTTTGTTGAGCTCATTCCAATAATAGGCAGTGTCTTTAACGCCGGTGTTAATGAAAAAATGCAACATTTTAAGCTCCACTTGCTCATTGGTAGCAATATTTTTTAAGTAGTAAGGTATGATGTCTTTGTATCGAATGCCCAAACGGGAGGTGTAAAAGTCAAACTTAGGTTCTTCTTCGGCAGCAATACGAATGCCTACCTTAAATTTCATATCGAAATCTTTGAGTAACAAATCGAGCTCAAATTTATTATCCAAAATAGGGACGACATTGCTAAAACCTTGACGCATCAAATTTTGAATATTCTCAACATATTGAGGACGTTTAAATCCATTGCAAATAACAAAAGTGTCTTGTTTGAGCAATCCTTGCTCAAAGAGTGACTCCATAATATTAATATCAAATGCCGAGGATGTTTCCAAGTGGACACCATATTTAAGTACCTCTTCCATCACAAACGAAAAGTGCGAACTTTTGGTACAATAGCAATAGTTGTAATCGGCATTGTAATCTACTTTTGCCATTGCCACATTAAACATACGGCGAGCTTTCAGTATATTTGCCCCTATCTTAGGTAGATAAGCGATGCGTAAAGGCGTTCCGTATTGTTTGATTACATCCATTAAAGGGACGTCAAACCACTCTAAATCGTTATCAATCACATCAAATTCATCATTTGGAAACTCAAAAGTTTGTTCGATGAGATCTCTATACTTATTTTTCATGGTGCTTTAATTTTACTTATTATTTCTACTTTACCAAATTAGATTATATTATTTCTACTTTACCAAATTAGATTATATGAATGCTATAGGCACTATATATATATATTTATAGAAAACGCATTTATTAATCAATGTTCGACCCCAATTGGGGTCGCATAGCTGTTGTAAATCTATTCTTCTACAAATATATGAACCCGTTGGGTTCAGTTAATTGGGTTCAGTTAATTGAGTTCAATTTTTAGTTTAGTAAAGTAGAATTATGATATATTGATGCCATTAGAAATCAATCTAACACAGTTAGAATAATACTTATTTAGTAATTTGGGATGCAAAAGTAAACATTTTATTTGAATTAAAGTATGATTGTTTTCTAAATTGGTTCTGAGAAAACCCTTTGGCTTCATTAACAATTAAATAGCATAATGCTTGCAAGCCTTAATAATAGCGTGAAATAGTTGCTATTTTTCAAACAATGTTCTATCTTTGCGTTAGTTTTACGAAAAATATTTAATAGCTATTTCACAAACAACATTTTGCTGACTATGCGTACACGCTCCTTCTTATTTTTGCTTTTTGTTACTACGAAGCTTCTTTTTGGACAAGATTTTGAGGTTTCACCAGTATTGATGAATTTTAATGCCGAGGCAGGTGAAATTCAGAAAAAACAACTGACGCTAATTAATCATTCGGCGCAACTACAGAAATATGCTCTGAAAATTTCAGACTATATTTTAGATACTGATGGAAATAGAAAAATTGTGCCATTGGGCAGCAACACGCGTTCTTGTGCCGATTGGATAACCATTAATCCGGCATTTGTGGAACTAAACCCCAACCAAACAGCTCAATTGGAAGTACTTATGACAGTTCCGAAAAATGGTTTCACATCGCGCTGGTGCATGTTGCACGTGGAAGCTGCCAAAGAACAAAGCTCATTTGATGCCGATAAAACATTGGCTACCGGTGTGATGTTGATTCCACGCATTGTGGTTTTGGTTTCACAGTCGCCACGCAGCAACACAAACTACAAGGCAATCATAAGCAAGCTGAGAGAAATAACCAAAAAAGGCGACAAACAGCTAAGCTTTGAGGTAACAGTTTCAAATGTTGGTGATAAGGTGATTGATGCTAACGTTTACCTTACCCTTGCCAATTTACAGTCGGCAAAGGAAGAAAAGTTTAGTCTGTCCAAAACGACTGTTTTTCCTGATGCTACTCGTAAAATTGTATTACAAATGCCCAAAATTAGCGTAAAAGGCAAGTATGTGTTGGCTGCTATTTTGGATTATGGCCATAGGCAGCCACTTGGCGGAACCCAACTTATGCTTGATGTGAAATAATGTAAGCAACATACATAACCAAACTAATTTAGCGAAACTCTATGAAATATCTACGTTCTTATTTTATACTTCTATTTTTGTTTACATTAACCCCATTTTTTGCTCAACGAAAAGTAACAACGTACTACGATGTCGAAAAAAAACAAGTGAAAGAAATATATTATGTTCTTCAGTTGCAAAAATTAGGCTTGGTTAAACATGGCTTTTACACTATATTTTACGCAAATGGCATACTTTGGCAAGAGGGTTTGTACGACTCAGACAAATTGGATGGCAAGTGGGTTGACTACTACGAATCGGGTATAATAAAGCAAAATTTACCTTACAACAAGGGCATGTTGGATGGCATGCTAAAATATTTTTACCCTTCGGGACAGCTCATGCAATCTGCTGAGTACAAAAATGATAAGCTGAATGGTTCTGTGATAAATTTTTTTGAAAATGGCAAAATTCAGGAAACAGGAACTTATACTAATGGCTTGCTCAATGCTGAATTGAAGGCATACTATGAAGATGGTTTGCCACGCTTACTCAAAAATTATACAAATGGCATAGAGAATGGATTTTCGGTAACCTACTACGAAAATGGCAATATTCGTGATCGTGCCACTATGAAAAATGGTTTCTACGACGGACAATTCACTGATTACTATAAGGACTATGCCAATGGTACGGTGAACAAAATATGCAATTATACCAACGGTCGTCTCCATGGTAAGCTTACTTGGTTTTACCCCTCGGGCAATGTGAAATATACCTGCAACTACCTCAACGACACGATTCAAGGCTCTTCCAAATTATTTTATGACTCTACAAAAACAATTTTAAAAGAAACTGGACCCTACAAAGCCAACAAGCGAAATGGACGTTGGAAATTATACTATCCCAATGGCATCGTATATACGAATGGCAAATATTTGAATGATTTGTTTGATGGTGAATGGATTGTGAATTTTCCCGATGGTGTGATGAAGCAAAAAGGAGCTTACCAACAAGGCAAAGCACAGGGTGAATTTAGCTATTATTATGAAACCGGCGAATTGAAAAATAAAGGAAAATACGTGGATGATTTTAAAACTGGCAATTGGGAAACTTACTATAAAAATGGAAAATTGATGTCCGAAATTAGTTTTGAACTTGGCAAGCGGAATGGCATTGCTAAGGCATATAATAAGGACGGAAAATTAGTTGAAACAAGCTACTACAAAGATGGTGAGGAGGTTGTAACCAAAAAGAAACGTAAATGAGGCATTGCTTCAGAAGTATTTAATTTCCGTTTGCTCAATGGACGTTAGTAAATTGTTTGCTAAACGACTTGCACCAATACGAAACAGTTTGTTGTTGAGCCATTCGTTTCCTAAAATATGTTTTACGATTGTAAAATGTTTTACCGCTTCTTCGGTTGTAACAATTCCTCCTGCCGGCTTGTAGCCCACTCGAATGCCTGTTTTTTCGTACCAATCTTTAATTGCATGACACATGGTGTAAGTAGCTTCTAATGTGGCGGCAACGGCTATTTTTCCGGTAGATGTTTTAATGAAATCGGCTCCAGAAACCATGGCGAGTATCGATGCTTTGTGTATGTTGGCAGTCGTTTGCAATGCTCCGGTTTCTAAAATTACTTTCAGGTGTGCCTCGCGACAAGCTGCTTTGATTTCTGTTAGTTCCTCGACCAGTGTTTCGTAATCGCCCTCTAAAAACTTGCCTATGGAAATAACCACATCGATTTCCGTAGCACCTTCGACCACGCAAAGGGCAGTTTCGGCAATTTTCACTTCTATAAAAGTTTGTGAAGCTGGAAAACCAGCCGATACAGCAGCAATACCAACCCCAGCAGTAAGCTGTTCTTTAACCACGGAAACCAATGCCGGATAGATGCAGATAGCAGCCACATTAGGTAAATGCGGAAATTGAATATTGAATGCATTAACCTTTTCGACTAAAGCACTAATTTGGGCGTGTGTATCGGTGCTATTGAGCGATGTAAGGTCGATAGCATTGAAGCATTGTTTATATACGTCCACGGTATTGTTGTGAGTAAACTCTTCATTCAGAATACGTTCAATGTCTTTCGCTACAAATTCATCAGTAACTTTACAAGGATATTTTTTTAATAAATCATCTATTTTGCTCATGGCTATTTTTTTTATTTTAAATGCAAATATACAAAAAAAACTTAAAAGCCAAAAAATATTAGTATTGGTAATACTCGCTTATAATAATAGCTCATCTATTCAGAAAATTTTTCCCATATTTTTTATACCTTTGTGTTGAAATTAGCTATTATAATTTGTCATGTGCACAAGCTACATCAAACGATGAAAAAAAGATTATTAGTTGTATGGTTTGCCAATTTTATTTTACTTCTACAGGCACAGACAAGTGCAAACATACCTTCCTCATTGTCTGTTGCAAATGCCTCTGTAGCGGATAATCAGCAGTTTAGTCCTTTTGCTAATCCGGCTACGTTGGGTGAAGTGAGCGGAATGCTTTTTGGATTTCAATACGAAAACAAATTTCTCATCAAAGAGCTGTCGCAAAAAAGCATCTATGTAGCAGCTCCCAATTCGCTGATGAATGTGGGCGTTGTTGGGTCGTATTTTGGCTATGCGCAATACAACGAAACAGTGGCTGGCATTGCACTTTCTCGCAATTTTGGTGGTGTGTTTTCGTTGGGATTTCAATACAATTACTACCGTGTATATTTTGCTGGTAGCAATTCGTATTACGGTACATTTTTTCCACAAATTGGCTTGCAATATTTTCTTTCAAAGCGCTTTACGATAGGTTTTTCAACTCACAATCCTGCTCAACAAAATCTTAAAACTGCTTCGTACGAAAAAATCATTCCCTCCGTTTTTAGCTTAGGAGGCAAGTGGATGTTCGAAAATAATGTGCGATTTTTGTGTCAGTTCGACAAGGATATGCACGGAAATTATCGTTTAGCTGGTGGTTTTGATTATTGCATGAAGGATTTTCTGCTTTTTCAGATGGGTGCATACCAAACTGAATACTTAGTGCCGACGCTGGGAGTTGGCATCAAATCGGGCAGTTTCGATGTTAATCTTCATGCTGACTTGCATCCAGTTTTGGGTCTGAATAGTTTTGCCTCCGTTCAGTTTCACTTTCAATCCAACCATTGACCTATGAAACCAAGGTGGTTGATGATTTGGATATGCATGGTGGCGATGAAGAGCCTTGCACAGCAGCCTCAACAAACGGCGGCTGAAATTATTCAAGATATTTTTGAGCAATATAGTGCAGAATCGGAGACAGATATGGATTACGAATCTTTCTTCAACGACTTATCGGGGCTGATTACAATGCCAATAAACCTGAATAGTGCTTCGCGTGGAGAATTAGAAAAAATGCCTTTTCTGTCGGATATTCAGATAGAAAATATTTTACATTATCGCTACCAGTTTGGCCAACTACACTCCTTGTACGAGCTACAACTTATCGACGGCTTAGACATGACTGATATTAGGCGAATGTTACCTTTTGTTTCGTTAAGTCATGTGGCTGGAACAATAGAGCCACTTTACCGCAACGAAATGCTCCGCTATGGAAAAAACGAGTTGTTACTACGCACCGACCAAACTGTGGAAACAAAAAAAGGTTACCTAAAAACATTCGATGAGCAAGGCAACCGTGTTTCTGATTATGCCGGCTCTCCGCTTTATAGTTTCTTGAAATACAACTATCACTTCAAAGACAGGATTCGAGCGGGTTTGAGCATGGAAAAAGATGCCGGCGAACAATTTTGGGGCTCAACTCATCGCGGGTACGATGCCTATTCATTTCATTTTCAAGCAACTAATTTGGGCGCAATCAAAACAATTGTTGTAGGAGACTATCGTGCTTCATTTGGGCAAGGCTTGGTTATAAATACCGGCTATGGTGGTAGCAAATCGTCTTACGTGCTTCAGGTTGTTGCCCGCAATAATGGACTGAAAGACTTTAGCTCCACCGACGAATATAATTATTTGAGAGGGCTGGGCACAACTATCAACTTGGGAAAACTTACACTTTCTACTTTTTATTCAAACAAAATGCTTGATGGCGACACAACGAACCTCACATTAACTTCGATTTACAAAACAGGACTACACCGAACTACCAACGAGTACGCTAAACGAAACACACTGAACCAACAATTGTTAGGTGCCAATGCTACTTGGCTTTTGAATGCGGCTCAAATAGGATTTACGGTGCTTCACACCACGCTCAGCAAAGACTACATGCCAGCTGTGGAACCCTATTCATTGTTTTATTTCAAAGGTAACACGCAAACTACTGCGGGTGCAAACTACCGCATGCGGCTTCACATCTTTAACCTTTTTGGAGAAACAGCCATAACCAACAACAAAGGGCTTGCTACATTGAATGGGTGCACCTTTGCGCCTACTTCTGCTGTGAGTTTGGTGGCTTTGTGGCGCTATTATTCGCCTCAGTACGACACGTTTTTTGCCAATGCATTTTCTGAAAATACGCGAATAAACAACGAAACCGGTTTGTATCTGGGAGCCGAAGTGCAAGCTTTCCGACGATGGAAACTATCCACATACATGGATAGTTATCGTTTCCCCTGGCTTAAATATGGCGTGAATGCTCCTTCGTCGGGTCGTGATTATTTGCTGCAAGCCGACTATGCACCAAACAGGAACACACAGATGAATTGCCGTATAAAATATGAGGTTAAAGAAAAAAACATGGCTGAAAATCAACTATCCACAACTTATCCTTATTCCAGGGCAAGTGTGCGCTATCAGGTTTCGTATAGTCGCAATGGCTTCGATTTCAAAACTGTCGTTTCCATGAGCAATGCCGATTCTGTATTTCAAGGTTCAAAATTTGGCTACGCAGCGTATCAAAATTTATCCTATTCGTTTGCAAAGATTCCTCTAAGCATCGACCTTCGCTACCTGTTTTTCGATGCTCCCAACTACGACAATCGTTTTTATTTTTATGAAAACGATGTGCTTTATGCTTTTGCAATTCCGGTGGTGAGTGGAATAGGCACACGCTATTACCTCAATTTGAAATACGAGCTCAATAAGGCAATTTGCTTGTGGTTCAAAATAGCTCAAACGGTGTATAGTGATGGGCGTGAAGGTATTGGCAGTGGTTCGGAGTTGCTTCAAGGCAATCGTAAAACAGATGTCCGCCTGTTAGTCAGATATGCTTTTTGAATAACCTTAGCTAAGGCTTGCAGGTAACTCGTAAACGGTGTTGATGCGGTTGGATGTGTGATGAATTTTATTCAGAAAAGTGTTTATTACATCTTGATAATCAACAAAGTAATCGGGATGCAACTTTTTGCTCACTAATGAAATAAGCTTTTTGAGCAACAAGGCTACTTTGTAGTCGTAGCCCGAAAAACGGGCACCAAAAACCTTTGTAGGTTGCTCAAACTGGAGTTCCAACACATACAAAATTAAATCAGCCTCGAGCTTTTTATTTTTTGTTTCAACCGTAAATTCCTTGATTCGTTTGGTACAGGCATTTAGCTTCTTTACTAATTGGTGTTGCGTGGTTCTGCCTTTGTATTCTTTTTCGTTAAGCTGTTCAATAGCTTCTTTTGCCTCATCGAATAAGGTTTGCTCACCACTTTCAGGGTCTAAGAAATTGACTAATAGGTACTCATAATTGTAGCGCTTAGTCGATAATTTCAATACCATAGTTACCAACTCTGTTTTTGAAAGCTGTTGCAGTTGCTCCTTCAAAATGGCTTTTGGTATGGACATTTCGGTTTATTTTATTGTAACCATAGTCGCTCCAAAGCCATATTCACGAAACGAAGCATCCTGAAAATAATAGGTTTTATAACGAGTACGAAGCTGTTTTTCTATCTCTGAACGGAGTACACCCTCGCCCTTGCCATGAATAAACACAATTTTCTTACCCTTTTGTGTTTTGTTTTCATCCAATATTTTGTGAAATGTATCTACTTGAAGAAGCAGCATATCTGCATTGCTCATTCCAGCCGTTGTGTCCACCAATTCATGGATATGCAAATCAATTTCCAATACATCGGGATGCATTGAAGCTGCTTTTTTCACAATACGAGGTCGTGCTGGTTGTTCTTTTGTGAAAAGCGCTTGCTTAATTTCGTCGGGCGTAATATCAGCGAATGTTTTTTTTTGTTGTGCCTCCATAATATCCACTATCATAGCAGGTTCGTCAAAATATTCATTCTCGGAAAAGCTATGCAGTTTGAAAAAGCGAATCACATTCAATTTTATTTCAGCATCCACAAGCTTTTGTGGTGTGTACGCTTTTTGTTTATAGGGCAAAAGTTGAACACGTATATCTTCCCAATTATTGAGTTGGTCTTTCGTAATGGTACATATATCTTCCTGAATGTTGGGTTCTATTTGTCCGTTAGCAACCGATTTCCAGTTACCTTCATTGCAAATAAGCAGGTTGTAAAATAAAAAGTAATTGCTGTCATTCACCAAGTAGCAATCGTAGGACGTATCCTGTAATTGTTTGATTTCCAGTGGGAAAAATGCCAGTACAACACGAAGAGTATCACCATCGGGAGTTTCAATTAGTTGCTCGGTGGCTTTTGGGTAGTCCTCCTTGTTTTGTGTTAGTGGTTTTATGTTAGTTGCAGATTGTGCTGAATTACTTGCAGTTACTACTTCTTTGCGGGGAAAGTTGGTTTCTTTACTCACAGCACCTATCACCACACAATCGCGTATTGGCGTTGGAATTTCAAAACCATCTCCATCTTCTACATATACTAAATTTGTTTTTTCGTCGATGCGGGTTATTTTACCGCCACCTACAGCATTCATAAATCGAACGGTATCGCCTATTTTCATTGTTGTTGTTATTATTTTCGATACAAAGATACGGTTTTTTCTAACTTTAAATGATGTCTGCAAATTAATTTCAACTTTCGTTTTTTTTTGTGTTATTTACTTCCCTTTGAGGTATGAGCCAACTGTTTTTTTTAAGAATTCAAAAAAACATGCATTCTTTGAATCGCACACAACTACCTTTTTTATGTTTTATAAAATGTTTTTTTGTCGTTGTTGGTCTCTGATCTATGTACTGTCATTCCGTCCAGTGGGAGGAATCTAAAATACAGCATTGTATTGAACTGACACTACCGAAATAAAAAAGATTTTATATCCCCACAATTGGTATTGAAGTGGAATATGGAATAAAATAGCACCTCAAAAAAAGAAATAACCGTTATTTGCCTACAGCGATATTAGTCCTTCGTGCGTTGGCGTGGCATCAGCAATACATAAGTACCGAAAATTTGGCAAAAGCTCCGTGAAAAAATAACAAGTGTGCTGGCTAAACATTAAACATTTCTAAATTGTTTAAATGCTTGAATGTAACAAAACAAATACTTGTAATTTGAAAACAGAGAAATTTGATATAAAAGGGATGACTTGTTCGGCATGTGTGGCACATGTCGAAAAAAGTGTAACCAAATTAAACGGTGTTGAAAGTGTGCAGGTTAATTTGCTGTCGAACAATATGATAGTAAGTTACAAACCTGAAAATGTAAACAGTAGCCTCATTAGTAAAGCTGTGCAACAGGCAGGCTACACGGCAATAAGTCAGCCAACAATCAAATTAATATCTCCTACGGCGAAAAACGCTACTGCCTATATAGAAATGCAAACCTTGAAATATCGTTTTTTGTTTTCGGTATGCTTTTTAATGCCATTAGTTTATATAAGCATGGGTCATTTACTTGAATTGCCAATTCCTCCATTTTTGCACAAAGCGCATTGGTTTTCGCTATCGCAATTTATGTTTACAATTCCAATTGTTTATTTCAATCGCAGTTATTTTACAAATGGGTTTAGAAGTTTACTAAAAGCTTCTCCTACTATGGATTCGTTAATTGCCATTGGAGCTTCAGCAGCCATCCTGTATAGTCTGATTATTATTGCCACAGTTGTGCTGTTGCCATCAAGCAATTCACAGTTTAATATTCACGACATTTATTTCGAGTCGGCAGCCACCATTTTGACCTTAGTAACCTTAGGGAAATTTTTGGAGGGTCGCTCGAAAATGCGAACAACCACCGCTTTATCAAAACTCATTGAACTTGCTCCAAAAACAGCAACTGTTGAACGCAATGGGGTAGCGTTGAGTATTCCCATTGACGAAGTTGTTGAAAACGATTTGGTTCATGTAAAAAGTGGTCAGCAAATTCCAGTCGATGGCATTTTGCTACAAGGGAATGGCGAAATTGACGAATCATCTATCACCGGCGAGAGTATGCCCGTATTTAAAAAAGAGGGGCAAGCAGTTATTTCGGGTACTACCAACAAATCAGGTTATTTTGTTTTTAGAGCCACCCGTGTAGGCAACAACACAACCTTAGCACAAATCATTCAATTAGTTGAAAATGCAGCATCATCCAAAGCACCCATCTCGAAATTAGCTGATAAAGTAAGCAGCATTTTTGTGCCGGTGGTCATCGGAATTTCCATTTTGGCAACTGCAACCTGGTTGTTGGTTGGTTATTCAATTGGGTTTTCGCTGTCCATAGGAATAGCCGTACTTGTAATTTCGTGTCCTTGCGCCCTCGGATTGGCTACGCCGGTGGCTATCATGGTTGGCGCCGGCAAAGGTGCTGAATTGGGGTTACTCATTAAAAATGCTCAAGCGCTGGAAATGGCGCATAAGATAAACACCCTTGTGCTCGATAAAACGGGAACTGTGACCCAAGGTAAACCACGCATTACCGACATGTACATCAGTGAAAAGATAGCCGAAAATGATTTTATTAACAGTGTATATTCGCTCGAAAAGCTATCCGAACACATTTTGGCTGCTGCTATAACAAGCGACTTAGAGACATTAAAAACAAACAGCTATACAATATCAAACTTTAAAAATAATCCGGGTAAAGGAATAAGTGCGACCATCGAAAACAACAATTATTTAATTGGAAACGAAATATTTATGTCCGAAAATGGAACTCATTACGAATCGCACTTAACTAAAATTCATGCCTTATCGGAGCAAGGCAAAACGCCCGTTTTTGTAAGTAAAAACAACGAAATAATAGGAATACTGGGAATAAATGACATTGTGAAACACGATAGCAAACAAGCCATTGCTGCACTTAAAGCGTTGAATATTGAGGTAGTAATGCTTACCGGCGATACGCAAAAAACGGCACAACACATTGCTAATCAGTTAGAGCTTTCAACTTTCAAGGCTGGTGTGTTACCCAACGAAAAAGAAATTGAAATATCGAGCTTACAAAAACAAGGCAAGATAGTAGGCATGGTCGGCGACGGCATAAACGATGCGCCGGCATTGACAAAAGCAGATGTAGGTATTGCTATGGGTGCGGGCACCGAAATAGCCATCGACTCTGCCGATATAGTGCTGATGCAAAGTAGCTTAACAAGTTTGGTTACGCTGCTTGAGCTAAGCAAAAATGTGATGCGAAATATTCGTCAAAATTTATTTTGGGCGTTCATATATAATATTGTAGGTATTCCTCTGGCAGCAGGAATTTTCTACCACAGCTTTGGGCTGAAACTCAATCCTATGTTTGCTGCTGCTGCTATGAGTTTGAGTTCGGTAACCGTAGTGCTCAACTCATTACGCCTTTTGCGTTTCAAACAAAATATTGTACCAACAGAACAACAAGTAACAAACTCAACAAAGAATATAAATATTATGAAATTAACTAACGGATTCAAATTAGCGTTTAACAAAACTAACAAAAACAATGTGTCGAAGCTCATTACAATTGGCGGAATGACTTGTGGGCATTGCAGCTCGCGTGTAGAAAAAGCCCTTAACAACCTGCAAGGCGTCGAAGCAAGTGTCGATTTAGCCTCCAACACAGCTACTGTTAAGCATTCTCAACATGTTACCGACGAAATACTGAAGAATGCAATTGTGAATGCAGGTTATGACGTGATAGGCATCGACGCGCAATAAGTAGCTTGTGAGGTGCTATCTACATTTAATTTTGAATTGAGTAAAAAGCCAAAAAAAAGCTGTAAAATTTTGATAAACACTATTTTTTTTGTAATTTTGCGGCTAATTTCAAATACATAAGGAAACTCAATTTTAAATATATAAATAAAATGATTAAAGTAGGTATCAATGGTTTTGGCCGTATCGGACGTTTAGTTTTCCGTGCTGCTCAAGAAAGAAACGATGTTCAAATCGTTGCAGTAAATGACCCATTTTTGGATCTTGACTATTTGGTTTACATGTTGCAGTATGACACGGTGCATGGTAAATTTCAGGGAACTGCCGAAAACAAAGGTGGTAAATTAGTTGTAAATGGTAAAGAAATTGCTTTCTTTGCTGAAAAAGATCCTGCTGCTATTGGCTGGGGTGCTTCGGGTGCTGATTATGTTGTTGAATCGACAGGCGTATTCACTACTATCGACAAAGCAAAAGCTCACCTTGCTGGTGGTGCCAAAAAAGTTATTATCTCAGCTCCTTCAAACGATGCCCCTATGTTTGTTTGCGGTGTAAACTTAGATGCTTACAAAGCTGACATGCATATCGTATCAAACGCCTCATGTACAACAAACTGTTTAGCTCCTATGGCTAAAGTTATCAACGATAACTTTGGTATCCTCGAAGGCTTAATGACAACTGTACACGCAGCTACCAATACTCAAAAAACGGTTGATGCTCCTTCTGCAAAAGACTGGCGCGGTGGTCGTTCAATTTTAGGTAACATTATTCCCTCGTCAACTGGCGCTGCAAAAGCTGTTGGTAAAGTTATTCCTGAATTGAATGGCAAATTAACCGGTATGGCTTTCCGCGTTCCTACTGCTGACGTTTCGGTAGTGGACTTAACTGTACGTTTGGAAAAAGCTGCTACATACGAAGAAATCAAAGCTGCCATGAAATTGGCTTCTGAAACTACTATGAAAGGCATTCTTGGCTATACGGAAGATTCTGTTGTTTCTTCTGATTTTATCCATGAAAAACGCACTTCGGTGTTTGATGCAGGTGCTGGTATTGCTTTGAACGGTAACTTTGTGAAATTAGTAAGCTGGTATGATAATGAGTGGGGTTATTCAAACAAAGTGTTGGATTTAATTGCACACATGGATACTGTAAAATAAGTTTTCTACAGATAAATTTTCAAAATCCCCATCCTGCTTGTGATGGGGATTTTTTTTCGCCTGCCTGCAAACGAAGAACCTCAAAAAGTCATAATCCCAATTTAGCAAGTATTTGTAACTATGGCATTTAAGCCTTCCAAATATATTTTTTTGTTTTTTTAACAAAAAAAAGCCGCAAAATTTTGAAATACAAAAAACAATGTAGTATATTTAGGGCTCTAAAATCACGTTAACTATACTTACTTTAATACTAAATAAGATGACAAAGACAATGACTTTCAATGAGTTACGAAAAGTAAAGGACTCATTACCAAGCGGCAGCATGTCGAAAATTGCTTTACAACTTGGATTGGACAACGAAACTGTGCGCAATTATTTTGGTGGACACAATTTCAAAGAAGGTAAAAGTTGCGGCATGCACATTGAACCCGGACCTGAAGGTGGTTTGGTAATGTTGGATGACACACAGATTTTGGATTTAGCACTTAAGTTTCTGAACGAACAGTAGTTTCAGGTGCGCACGCGTAGCATATAAAGGCAGTGATACTTACTAATCACTGCTTTTTTTTAATATATAAATGTTGGTTTTACGATGGTTTTACCCGAAAAATTTGTTGAGCGGACAATGCAACTGCTTGGCAACGACTACATACTTTTAGAACAAGCACTGGCTGAGGAATCGCCCACGAGCATCCGGTTCAACGACAAGGTAGCACCCACTTTTCAAGGCGAGCATGTTGCCTGGTGTTCGTCGGGGATATACTTGTACAAACGCCCCTTGTTTACTGCCGATCCGCTATTTCATGCTGGTGCTTATTACGTACAAGAAGCAAGTTCTATGTTTTTACAGCAAGCTATCATACAGTATTTTAGCAATGCGACTGCGGTTTTGGATTTGTGTGCTGCTCCAGGCGGAAAATCAACCTTATTAGCTCAAACACTTGCTCCCGGCTGCCTGCTGGTATGCAATGAAACAGTGCGAAGCCGTGCTTTTATTTTAGCTGAAAACATGTCGAAATGGGGCAAACCCAATGTTGTTGTCAGCAATAATGAACCAAAGCATTTTTCAGGCATGAATCATTTTTTCGATGCCATAGTGGTTGATGCGCCCTGCTCGGGTGAAGGCATGTTTCGAAAAGATAGCCAAGCGATAAGTGAATGGTCGTTGCAAAATGTAGCACACTGTGTGCAACGGCAGCAATCAATTATGAGCGATTGTTGGCAAGCACTTAAACCCGGTGGCTATTTGGTATATAGCACGTGCACCTTTAACCGCGATGAGAACGAAAATAACATTGCTTGGTTGTGCGAAACCTACGACGCCACTTGTTTGGAAATAGATATTTCTGATTTTCAAGATGTCGTACACAGCGATTACGGCTATCGCTTTTATCCGCATCGCATCAAAGGCGAAGGCTTCTTTCTATCCATTGTGCAGAAAAAAGCCGATAACAGAGCAACGCAGCGTTTTAAAAAACAAAACAATGCTGTTTTTAAGCCTATTGATAGCAGCTTGTTACCACATCGACTTTTAAATAGCGACGATTTTCTTTATTTTAACACACAGCAAAACATTGTGGCATACACTAAAACGCACAAAGATGAGTTATTTTACTTGCAACAACAGTTGGGCTGTATGCTTTGTGGGCTCACTATGTACGATTTAAAAGGAAAAAATTATTTGCCAACAGCACAAGTAGCATTAAGCAAATCGATTGACAAAACGAGTTGCGCCACAACCGATGTTGATTACAAAATGGCAATAGCCTATTTGAAGCACGAGGCAATAAATCTACCCGATGCGCCCCTTGGGTTTTTGCTTATTACTTACAATAAGGTGCCCCTAGGTTGGGTAAAAAATATCGGCAATCGCTGTAATAATATGTATCCTCAAAATTGGCGAATACGCATGAATTTATAAACCAATGAAACTAACTTTTTTAGGAACAGGGACTTCTACCGGTGTTCCGCAACTAAACTGCAGGTGCAGTACATGCACTTCCACCGACAAACGAGACAAACGCTTGCGTAGCTCAGTGCTTATAGAAACAGGGGGCAAAAAATTGCTTATCGACTGTGGTCCCGATTTCAGGCAGCAAGCACTTGCTGCCTCGTTGCAACAACTTGATGCTATCCTGATTACACACGAGCATTACGACCATTTGGGAGGCTTAGACGACGTCAGACCCTACGGAAAAGTTGCCATTTATGCCGAAAAAAGAGTGAATGAGCATATCCAATCTGCTATGCCTTATTGTTTCAAAGCCAAGCTCTACCCCGGTGTACCGCAACTGACCCTGCACGAAATCGATGCGCAAGAATTTTGGTTAGCGAACATACGCATCCAGCCCATCCGTATTTTTCATGCCCAATTGCCCATTTTGGGCTTTCGCATTGCAAACATGGCTTATCTCACCGACCTAAAAACAATAGAAGAAAGCAGATTTGAACAACTGCGCGGCTTGGATGTTTTAATACTAAATGCACTTCGACGCGAAAAGCACATTGGGCATATTAATTTGGAGGAGGCAATTGAACTGGCACAAAAAATTGCAGCCAAAAAAACCTATTTCATACATTTCAGCCACGATATAGGATTGCACAAAGACCTTGAAAAAGAACTGCCACCAACACTATTTATGGCTTACGATGAATTGACAATTAATTTTTAATGAATATATGAATGGCATGAACCGCATTAATTTTCTTTTTGTATTTATAAGTACACTGGTTTTCAGCTCTTGCACTTCAACGCTTTATACCGACATTGATTTGCTACGTCCGGCAAAAGTTACCTTCTACAAATCGGCGAATCATCTCCTTTTAGTAAACAATACCGTAGCACAACCTGCCGGAACGGGACATCGCATTGAGTTGATGAATGATCGCGAAAAGAATGTATCCGTAAACACAGACAGTTTGGCTCTATTTTGCTTAAGTGCTTCTAACGAGGAATTTACGAACAAAGAGTTTTTTAAGAGCAACGAATTATATATGAATTCAATTAACGCAACGGGCAATTTTCTGACACCAAGCAAACCCAATGCAGATAGCTTGCAGTTGCTTGCAGCCCGATACGGCAGCGATGTGATTGTTTCGTTGGACAAAATAAAGGTTTACGACCGCATAAGTGATACTTTTTTGGAAGAAAGCGGTTCGTTTTATGCCTTGTTGGAAGCAAACTACGAATCAACTTGGACTGTGAATTATCCAAAACTGTTGAAATATGAAACATTCGTTTTTAAGGACACTATTTTCTGGGATTCCGAGTCGTATCAACGGAAGAAAGCACTGAACGACTTACCCAGTAGGTATAATGCGCTGATAGATGGAGCTCTTTTTGTGGGGCACAATTCGGTAAAAAAATTCATTCCGTATTGGGATAAAGCGCCACGCTATTTTTACAAAACCAACAGCAAGTTCATGTTGCAAGGTGTCGATTCCATGTATGTTAAAAATTGGACTGCCGCCATTGCTTTATGGCAAAAAGGCTTGTATAAAGCTACTAAAACATTGCGCGCAAAGTTATTACACAACACTGCTGTTGCTTATGAAATTACTGGAGATATAGACAAAGCTTTAGAAACAATTGAAGCAGCCATTGCCGAGTATGAAGCTGCGCCAGTAATCAGTGCTGAATATTATTTTTTGACAACTACCTACCGGGAACAATTAAAGGCGAGGCTAAAAGAAATTGCTGAGATTAAACGGCAACTTGGCGAAACAGATTGATGCATCCAAGTTTATAGCGAATATTTTGCTGAAATGCTATCGCTTAGCATTTTATAAAGCATTTTGTAAGTAGGATTTTTAAGAGCCTCGGTATGTTTTTGAATGGTTTTCATGTCGTTTCGGCGTGCAGGTCCCGTTTGAGCATCGATGGGAAGTGCATGCTCCACTTTGTGAGCCGTTTCCAAAATCAGCGGTTTTAATACCTCAAAAGAAATTGATGTATTGGCTAACAAATTTTGTGCTACGCCATACAAATAATTTGTGAAATTACAAGCAAAAACAGCTGCTATATGCAGTTTTAGTCGCTCTTCGGAATTGACACACACACAAGTAGCCGATAACTGACTGGCAACAGCAAGTATTTCCTGCTCAGAATCCTGTGAATTCCCTTCCACAAAAAAAGGTACATTGGAAATGTCAATAGGTTTAACTTTAGAAAATGTTTGCAGTGGGTAGAGCACGCCAAATCGCTCAAATTTGTTTCCAAACACCGACAAGGGAATACTGCCAGCAGTGTGAATATGCAAGCCCTGACGGAAATCGACACGTAGGATAAGTTCGCACAAAGCATCGTCGGCAAGCGCATAAAGGTAAATGTCGGCAGTTGGAAACACAAGTTTTATATCCGTTGTGTAAGCTGTATGCAGCAAATTAGCCAATTGACTTGCCGAGGCTTGGGTTTTGCTATAAACCTGCACAATGGAATAGCCTATTTTCTGAAATGCCAAGCTCAAATGCGTAGCCACATTGCCAGCTCCCAACATCACAATTGTTGCAGCCATAAAATTAGTGTTGTGCTTGCTGTTATTTCTTAGCTTTAAGAGCGCCAAAAACTAAAACTCCCCCAGCCAGGATGAGTAGCAAAGGCCAAACGTAATCGGATATATGCTGCGTAAGCCTTCTGATTTCGGACAAACGAAAAAGCACACCAACAACGAGCAATACCAATCCAATATTTTTATTACGATGCGTAACTAAAAATATTACTCCAAGAATGAGTGGATAATTTTTTAAATTGAAAATAATATCGGCTATATTATTCGGGAAGATATGTAACTGCCTTATCAAAAATAAGATACCAAATACTAAGAGGGAAATTCCCCACGCTAACCGATTGTCTTTTTGCATTACATTGAATATTATTTGTTTTCTATTTTACGCCACTTAACTAGCATGCTTTACTGCTTGCAAGTTCATACTTATGGGAACATGCTGCCAGTAAAACTTTATTGAGTTTTCATTGGCAGCAGAATCCCATTTTAGTATGGAGTGCAAAAATAGGAATTTTAATTCAATCTTTTGCAATTCTATTTCATTTTACCTGCGCATCATCATGTGCATCAAGCCGCCGCCATTTTTTACATTCGTAAAACCAAGCTGCTGCAACACCCGCACCCCGTAAGCCGAACGTGCACCGGAAGCGCAATAAAGCGTTATGTCGCGCGATTTATCGCCCAACTCCTTTGCCTTTGCTGCCAATTGGTCTAAATCGATGTTTATCGCTCCCGGATAAGCACCACTTACAAATTCTCCTTTGGTACGTACATCCACAATCAAGGGCTCATTCGTAGCTTGTTTGGTCTCTTGTTTGGGTTGATTAGCCAATCGAGCTTGAGCCATCATGGCATGTAAGCCACCACCATTTTTCACATTAGTAAAACCTATTTGCTGCAACATGCGCAGCGCATAAGTCGAACGAGCACCCGAAGCACAATATACAATTATTTCACGTTCGGGATTGTTGCCGAGCTCTTCGTAGCGATTCATCAGCTCATCCAACGAGATGTTAATAGCATTAGGCACTGCGCCCGTGCGAAATTCTTCTGGTGTGCGAACATCTACAATAATGGTTGAATTAAAATCATCCGAACTTGCCGATTCCGAAGCAACATCTTTTTCAACTTCTTTGTGACCGATGGTTTTTTTCTCAATTTCCAACAAGCCAATTTTAAGATTTTTGAAGCCGACAGCTCTTGCTTGTCGTTGCAAGGATGCATGACCTCCCGAAACATTGGTAACATCTGCCAAACCAGCTCCAATCAACGTTCGCAATGCTTGGTGCCCTTTTTTGCCCGTTTCGTCGTAAAGCATCACAGGACGATTAGCGGGAATTGAGCCTAATTTTTCGGGCAACAATTCCAATGGAATGTGCATAGCGCCCATAACATGCGATTTTTCGTAAGCAAAAATATCACGCACATCAATAAAAATAGGGTTTTTGCCTTCGAGGTAAGCATCTAATTCCGAAACTGTTACCGATGGACTAAAACCAGTCATTCTGTTTTCGGCAGTAAAAGCAGCCATGTTGATGGCATCGTTGGCAGTGCCAAGAGGGGGTGAATAGGCATAATCTACATCAGCTAAGTCGCTTACGGTAAGCTTAGAGGCAGCAGCAGTTGCTATCACATCCAATCGTCGGTCAGCCCCTTGGTAGCCAGCTGTTTGTCCTCCCAGAATGACACCGGTAGCTTTGTCGTACACAACCAGAACGCTCACTTGTTCGGAGCCCGGATAATACGAAGTGTGGTGCTCTTTGTGCACCACTATGGCATCGGCATTGATGCCAAGCGCGCGTGCTTGTTTGAGCGACAAGCCAGTTGTTCCAGCAACCGCATCGAACACCCGCACAATGGAAGTGCCAATGGCTCCTTGATAAGCATGTTTTCCGCCTAAAGCATTTTCGGCAGCAATTCGACCCTGTCGGTTAGCAGGTCCAGCAAGCGGTATGCGCACTTTTTTACCATGCACCCGATGTTCAATTTCCACCATATCGCCTGCACCAAAAATAGCTTCATCCGAAGTTTGCAGGTATTTATTTACCAAAAGACCACCAGCTTCACCCATAGCAAGACCTGTTTCTTTAGCCAATTGCAAGGTGGGGCGAACGCCAATAGAAAGCAAAACCATGTCGGCTTCAAGTGTTTTTCCATTGTCTAATTTTACTGATTTCGCACCAATTTCGGTTACGCCCACACCGGTATGAATGCCAACGCCGTAGGAAAGCATTTCTGTTTCGATAAAGCCAGCAGTTTCCGCCTCCATGATAGCCATTACGTGCGGCATCATTTCCACCACATTTACTTTTAAACCTCTTTTAACGAGTGCTTCCACCATTTCCAATCCGATAAATCCACCACCAACTACTACTGCTGTCCGGGGTGTGCGCTCATCGATAAAGGACGCAATTTTGTCCATATCCTCTAAAGTCCAAAGCGTGAAAACATGATTAGAGTCGGCTCCGGGCAAATTTGGTTTGATAGGGCGACCACCCTGAGCTAAAATAAGTTTGGTATATTCAAAGGCCTTTTGCTCCCCACTGCGCGTGTCTAATGTTGTTACTACGCGCTTATCTTTATCAATTGCACTTACTAAGGTATGCACATACACATCCACATTGTATTGCTCTTTAAAACTTTCGGGACTTTGTAAAATCAGCTTCGACCGACTTTTGATGTCGCCACCGATATAATAAGGCAATCCGCAATTGGCAAATGAAATATCGGCTCCTGCTTCGAGCATCGTGATTTGTGCATTTGGCGACATGCGTCGAACTTTGGCTGCGGCTGTTGCACCAGCTGCCACACCTCCTACTATTACAATCTTTTCCATATAATTTGTTTTTGTTTTTTTTATCAAGTTTTTTTGTGATAACCAATTTCTCTTTTCCCTTTTTAGGGTTATAGGTCATTGACGATGCAAAGATACAACAAGAATTTTAAATTACAATAGTATCACTAATATATTATTTTAATAGCACTATACACAAATCCAATACATATTTTTAAAGTGGCAATAAAAACAGATAGTGTGGAAAAGAGCATTCTTTCAATTTGATACAATCATTGACATTTGCATGAACAAATTGACTGAATAAATGCTTTTTATAAAACAAAAAATTACAATTTATTCGATTTATATAGTTTATCATGCTTTTATGTTTTCGCTTCAGAAAGCACATAAATGACTACAAATAGCTATTGTTTGCTCCAAAATGGAATCGTAACTTTGAGGGGATTTTAAGTAAAACAACTTTATGAGGATATTCTTGTTATAAGGATAAGTAATTCTACTTTAACACAAAAATATTAAACCACAATAGGCACAATAGAAAACAAATAAAAGGATGATTTTCAGAACACAATAGGTAAATACCTAAAGGTATTTTACGAAAAACCACAGCCCTTAATTTGTTTAAAATAGAAATCTATTGTTTCCCCGATAGCTAACGAAGTGGTTTACTCTTTAATTTTGTAAAGTAGAAGTTATTATTGAAAACTACTCCAGCTTTTTAATCCAATTCTAATAGTATGCCCAACCGATTTCAAGACGAAAACTTAGTACTTTCCAATTTCTACCAAGAAGTTTGGGTTGCTTGCACTTCGTGTGGCAAAAAAGCAATGGCAAAAGTGAATGTTGAAACAAAAACTGCTCGGATGTTGTGTTCGCATTGCGGTTACAACAAAGAAACAACTACGGCACTGAAAAACGGAACTATCGAAATGCCCGCAAACCAGTATTTTAATGCCTCACTTTGGCTGCAAGCTCCATTCAAAAATGACATTTTTTGGGCATACAACGATAAGCATTTGGAATACTTAGAACGTTATATTTCGGCTACTTTACGAGAGAATAAGGATAGGACACATTTTACATTGCTCGAAAAATTACCCAAATTTTATCACGAAGCAAAAAACAGGGATGGATTATTGAAAATTATAGCTCGATTGAAAGCTGTCCGAACAATTAGTTAAAGGTGCATTAACAAAACATCATTATACATATATTCAGCTACTTAGCTAATTATAATCTATCAAAAGCTGTTCAAAATCTTTTTCAGCTGTCCAATTTCCGAATAGATTATGTGGTGATTCTTGCTTCTTACGTGCCTTTCTGACCTCAATCTTAGTATTATTTATGATATATGACAGCCAATTGT
>MNZK01000098.1 GCA_001873635.1 Porphyromonadaceae bacterium CG2_30_38_12
CCCATAGGCCATTCGCATTGGCATCTTTGAAGGCACGCAAGTAATAATCGCCAGGTTTCAGATACTCAAAAAGGGTTCCATGCGACATTGCTTTCTTGGTTACCAACACCTTGTCTTTGGCGTCGAGCACCTGAAACATCAGCAAAGAATCGAAAACGGCTGTTTTCAGTTTAATGGCAGCATACTCGTCCAAGGATTTCACTTTGAACGCTGCTTTTAAGCTGTTGTTTTTCAAACCGTAAATGCTCGAAATAGCAGCCGAGTCTATTCGTAATTCGTACATTTTCTCGGGCTGCCACTTGTAATTTACGGCATACAACATGCCCGTTGAATCCACTTGTCGCCATTTGAGTGGCAATGTTTTAAATGTGGAATCCACCTTTTCTTTTAAGTAAACTTTTGCAAGATTTATGCTATCCATAGGAGCTTCGAAAGTCAATAGCAAAGGATTGAATACATCAAAATCAGTGGATGCGTTGGTTCCTATTTTGTAAAATTCTGTTTTAAGCCCCACCGTCTTTGTTGTTTTTTTGCGTTGAACCATTGCCGCCTTGCGCATGATGATGTGCAAGGTGTCGGTTTGCAAAACAAGCTGATACAACGAATCTGTTTTCTGATACGTCATGGCAACGGAAAGCGTGTCGATGTTGTATATCGAACTATCTTTGAGCCAATAGCTTATACTATCTAAGCTGCTATTTTTTTGCACCAAAACCCGATTAGTCCAATCGAAATTAAGCGGTTTTAAAGTAGGAGGCTGCGTTGCTTCACTATGAAAAAACAGCGTGAAAACCATGGGCTTTTTGCGTTCGTATTTCACAAAATACTGTCGTTTTTTCTTTTCTTTAAACAATTTCAGCAGCACACTGTCGGGCAAAAAGCGGGTTCCAATGTAGCTGTGGATGCTATCTACGGTAACCGAATCCTTCCAAATAGTGTCGTGTTTTTGTTCTAAGGTTGTGGAAGGTGACAAGAGCGAATCGCTAAAAGCAGCACTTTCGCCAGGTTGATAAAAATAATCTTTGCTCACATCGCCCAAGGCATAAATGCGGTACTTGCCAGGCTTAGCATTGTCAATCACAAAATGACCGTTCTCGTCGGTTTTGGCAATACGTAAAAAAGGTTTTTTGAAAAATGCATCGCTGTCGGAGTAGGCATAAATGCCTACAATAATGCCCGAAACAGGATTCAAATTCTCAGCATCGATTACTTGCCCCGCCACTTGCATGGTGTCAATTTGATTGCCGGTGGCAAAAGCAAAACGAAAATCTTTGAGCGGGTTTTTTTCATTCAAATCCACGATGGAATTACCAAAATTAATGGTATAAGTAGTGCTGTCCGTCAGTTCATCTTCAAAATCAATACTTAATACGCGCGCATTTCCCTTAACGTTGGGTTGTTTGGATTGTGGTGGCGAAATGATAATCGATTCCGAAGGTTTTTCTATACTGATATTTTCGTCGAAAATAATTTGTATTTCTTTTTTTCTGAAATTCAAGGCGCCATTGGACGGTGTGGATTTCATAACACGCGGTGGTGTGATGTCTTTGGGTCCACCGGTAGGTCCTTGCGCTTTGTTGGCACAAGCATGTACCACAAACCCAATAAAACTAACTACAATAATTCGAATAAGAATATTTTTCATAACCAACTTTTCATACTTTTTTTGTTAGTACTTTATGACCAATACGGCAACGCAAGCAATTTTTATCGTCGCAATAGCATTTTTTTAATTGTAAAAATGCTTGCGAGTCATACGCATTGGCTATCTCCATTCCCAGCGCACGCCAACCTGTTACAATAGCATTTTGCTCTGCTGGAATTTTTTCCAATAAGCCTAAGGCTATTTCTTTCAATGCATCGTTGCCTTTGTGGTCGGCATAACTGAAAATAAATGGTATAATACTGTTTATCAGCAAACTAAACATGGATGCTTGTCCCAGCTTTTTAGTTTTTTCAGCACTTGTTTCAGCAAAAAGATAATGTGTTTTCCAATATTCAGAAGGCTCACATTGAATGAGTTGTGTGAGATATTCTAACGTTGGAAATTCGATAATTTTAGAAAAAAGCTTGGAAGAGCTGTGCACAATGGCTGCAAATTGAGCAAGCCGCACATGCGGAAAATTATCTGGACGAAGCCGAAGAAGCTTCCATTGCGAACCGTCGATGGGTTGCAAGTGGTATTTAGCTTTCAAAAAGGCATATTCTTTTTTCAACTGTTCACAATAGCTATCTGCCGAAGCAACCGGCAACAAGCCCGATTGCCCAAAAAGAAGCGCTTCTATCTGAAACAAATTAGCTTTGTGTTTGCCTAAAATTTCTACGGAGAGCGATTTTGCTAACATTTCGAAAGCCTGACTATTCGTGCTAAAGCCAAAACTTCTCGCTAAGGAGATGTAAAACGCTTCCTCCCAATGTTGCTTATTTTCTTGCAGCAAATGGGCAATAAAATCTGTTTTTTGCACCAAGCGTTCGGCAAGCAAGGCATTTTTCCAACTGTGAATAAACAGGGCAGGCACGTCGGCAATTTTAGCGCTACACGGAATCCACTTTTTCCCTTGCAATAAAGCTTCGTAGTTTTTCTCAATTTCGGGTGGATACTTCAACTCCAATTGCGGAATTTTTTCGCCATCGTTTCTGTAAATTTTTGCATCGGCAGTTTTCACTACATGCAGCACCACCGAATCATAAGCCCTGTTCAGATGGTGATTGTGTTTGTACCAATCGCCGGATACGGTATGAATTTCAATATTCCCTGCCCAAAGGGTATCGCCTATTTTTACTTTTGCATTAAAAAAATCAGGACCACCGTCGGTGTTTAGCTTTCCCACATCAATCACCTGCACAGGCTCGCCTTCCGTAGTTTTTAACTGCTGCGAAAAAAAAAGCTTCTGCTGCCAAATGTAATGTAAAATAGATTCCTTCATGGTTCAAACTTCGACATGCAAAGATAAGCAAATAGCTTCAACCAAACAAAAGCCATTCAAGGCGATGGCAGCGTATTTTTTCACAATACTTTGCCGCGGTAGCCTTGGCTTATCCAAAATTCGAGACATTGAGGTAGTGCTTGCAGCATGTTTTGTTGGGCTTTCAGGGAATCGTGAAATACGACAATCGAACCGTTGCGCAAGCGTTTTGCCACTGTTTTGAAAACGTGTTGTGGGGTTTGTTTTTTGTCAAAATCATACGAAATCACATCCCACATGATGATACGATAAGTACTTTTCAGCGCTTGCTGCTGTTTGAAAGTGATTTGACCGTGTGGCGGACGAAAAAGATTACTCTGAATCAATGTAGCAGCTTTGTTTACATTGGCTACATAGCTTGCAGTGTTGGTACTAAAGCCCTTCAAATGATTGTAAGTGTGATTGGCTGTGTGGTGTCCGCGTCGAAGAATTTCGGCATAAAGCGCAGGATATTTTGCTACATTGTCGCCGACACAAAAAAAAGTTGCTTTCCATCCGTATTGGTCTAAAATGTCGAGCACTGTTGGCGTTACTTCTGGCACCGGACCATCGTCAAAAGTGAGATAAATCACTTTCGACGAGGTAGGTTTATGCCAAACTAAGTAGCCGCCCAATAAAGGCCGTAGCAAGCGTGGAAATTGGAGGTTCATCGCATTTCAGAACCTTTGGTATATTGTTTAAATACTGGGAGATACTTGTTCAAAATACGCATCTGCTTTTCCTCGTTACAGATTTGCAATACCTGATTGAGTACAGCCAAATTATGACTAATCCGATTGTTCACACTGTTACGCTGCACAGCAGTTAGTCCAAAGTACCAATTCAAGTTTTCGGTGGCGCTTTTTGCTACGGATTCCATGATAGCATCTCCTTTTTGGCTTTCGCCTAACTTGTAATAGAATTGAGCCAGCACGGTGGAAATATAATCGTGCGAAACAGTTCTTCCAGGAATAACCTTTTCGCAGTAATCCAATGCTTTCAGCGCTTTTGCAGAATCGCCCTCGTTGTAGAGTGCACCTACTAACTGACTGAACATCATACGTTGCGTACGGCACATGCGCATAGTGTTTTCGTCAATATACACCTTGGGGTCGCTTATGTTTCCGTAACGGAACTTAGTCATCATATTTTCGTACATCTCTTTGGTGTTTACGCCAGAACCGGCACCTGCAGCTCCAATGGGCAAAACTTGGTAAGCCAATCCGGTCAGTTCAAAATGGTCGCTCAAGCCCAAATAGTAGTCATCACCAACAGTTACAGCAAAATATATCGGGCGTTCCCAATTGTTTATACGAAGCATTTCGAGAATCATCAACTCACTTTTTGTTAAGCGGCGTTGTTTGAGGTCAAAATTTATTTGTGGAATAATTTCAGCAGCACGTTGCGCCGGCAGTGTTCCCGACTTTAGCACTTTTGCAGCATCAACGGGCAAAAATAACTGTTTAGTAGGTATGTAGCTATCCTCTTTCAGGTCTTTAAATTGTCCCCGTTTTAGCAAAAATTCAAAAGCAGTGTTAATATCCAAGGGTTGTTTTAGCTGATCTTCAACCCACACAACTTCATTTTTGCCTGACACATATTCAGCGGGTGTCCACGAGATGGGCAGCGGTGCCGATTCGTAGGCGCCACGTTTCATCTGGTCGATATACCAATCGGTTTGCAGGTAGCTGAGGTTACAGACACGTACATCCGTCCTGTTATCTTCCACTTCTTGGTTATACCAAAGCGGGAAAGTATCGTTATCGCCATTCGTAAAAATAATAGCATTTTTTTTGATTGATGCTAAATAATTACCACCAAAATCGCGCGCTACAAAACGATTGCTGCGGTCGTGATCGTCCCAGTTTTCGGTAGCCATCAGAGCAGGAACGCCCAGAGCTGCTAATGCTACTATGCTTGCTGCTAATGCTTTGGGTATATATTTGTCAATAGCTTGAATCATTCCAAGCACGCCCAACCCAATCCAAATGCTGAAAGCATAAAACGAGCCCGCATAGGCATAATCCCTTTCGCGGGGCTGGTAGGGCGTTTGGTTCAGATACACCACAATAGCAAATCCGGTAAGTATAAACAACAGTGTCGTTATCCAAAAACCATGACGGCCTTCTTTGCCGCCGTAAAATTGAAACACAATGCCAAAAATACCCAACAACAGCGGTAATAAGTAATATTTATTGCGTCCCTTGTTCTCGGCTAATTCCGATGGCAAATTGCTTTGTTTTCCCACCAAGGCATCGTCAATGAAGTCGAAACCCGTAATCCAGTTTCCACGATCTATTTCACCTTGTCCCTGCAAATCATTTTGTCTGCCAGCAAAGTTCCACATAAAATAGCGGAAATACATGTAGCGCACCTGAAAATCGAAAAAGAATCGGAGATTTTCGCCAAAAGAAGGTTTTACATCGGTTTTTTGTTGTCCGCAATAATCGTAACTAATGGATGTTCCAGTTACGTTGCCCCATTGCTTATAAGCTTCAATATGTGATGGTTGTGTGCTATACATGCGTGGAAAAAACATCATGAACCGATCGTCCATTTCATAGTCAGTTTTGTAGCCTGTCAGTAAATATTCATCTTTGTCGGCTGGCGATGTTTTAGGTTTTGGCGTGTATTGCGCTTCCCCTTTTGCTTCCACCGGAATGCAATTATTGCCCTCTACACGCAATTTTACAGGAGCGTTGTATACCGGACCGTAAAGCAAAGGACGGTCGCCATACTGTTCGCGATTGAGGTAGTATTTCAACGCAAAAACATTGTCGGGTGAGTTTTGATCCATAGTAGGATTAGCCGACGAGCGAATCACTATCACCGTGTAGGATGAGTACCCAATAAGAACAACGGTAATCATTGCCAGAGCAGTGTTGAGCCAACGAGCATTGATAAATTCTTTTTTGTAAAAGAACAAAAAAACTAATGCAGCAAGAATAAAGATGCCAAGCAGAAGGTGTGAACCAAAAAACGGTATGCCTACTAAGGTTATAGCTAACAGAAACGAAATGGCTGTTCTCACATAATTTGTATTGTGGCTCGATTCGTAAAGCGCCCATATTAAGGAGCTTATAGTCAGCAAGATATAAATATATAATCCAGTATTGAAAGGCATACCAAGTGAATTGACAAAAAATAGTTCAAACAAACTTGCCACTTCTACAAATCCAGGGATAATGCCATACAAAACGACTCCAAGAATCACCACAGCGACCAACATAGCAGAGATGACGCCCTTGGTAGAAGGCTTGAAATTGCGGAAATAATACACCAATACGATAGCTGGAATGGCTAACAAATTAAGCAAGTGAACACCTATTGACAAACCCATAAAATAAGCAATCAGAATGAGCCAACGGTCCGAACCCGGACGATCAGCAACACGCTCCCATTTCAGAATAGTCCAAAAAACCAATGCCGTAAAAAGCGATGAAGAGGCATAAACTTCACCCTCCACGGCCGAGAACCAAAATGTATCCGAAAAAGTATAAACCAACGCCCCAACCATCCCTGAGCCAAGAATGCTAATGATATTCGCAGTGCTGTAATCTACTTCCGATTTGGCTACTACTTTGCGTGCCAGATGCGTGATTGTCCAGAATAAAAATAAAATGGTAAACGCACTGGCTAATGCCGATAATGAATTGACCATGATGGCAACCTGGGTTGGATTGGAGGCAAAGAGCGTGAAAAACCGTGCAGTAAGCATAAAGAAAGGTGCTCCCGGTGGATGTCCTACGTCTAATTTATAGGCTGTTGAAATGAATTCACCACAGTCCCAAAAACTTGCTGTGGGCTCCATAGTAAGTAAATAAGTGGTAGCAGCAATGGCAAAAGCCAACCAGCCAAAAACGTTGTTCAGAACTCTGAATAGTTTCATAAAATGTATGAAGTTAATTTTTTTTCTTAAAAAGCGCCCAAAGATAGTAAGAAATTTTAGCTTACAGAGCCATAAGTCAGGTTTTTAGTGAAATTTAAAGTTGCAATGCTCGATATCGCTGAAAAATCAAAAACCATTAAAGAGTAAAATTTGGCGGTTCTCAACAATTCCTGCTCCTGTTCGGCACGTATCTTCTTCGTATCAAAACTAATAGTTGACTATTCACACCCCAGAAAAGAAAGCCATTTACCTTACCACCTATAAAAAGGGCAAAAAAGACCGTTATACACTATTGGGAGTGAAAACACTGGAAGTTTTACGAAAATATGTGGCTGAATACAAACCTGTGGAATGGTTATTTGAAGGGGCAAAAGGTGAAAGTTATTCTCAAAAAAGAATTAAAAATATATTGCGGAAATCAGTAACAAAAGTAGGAATTAAAAAAAGAATAACAGTACACACTTTACGTCATTCATTCGCAACACATCTGCTTGAAGCAGGGACTGATTTGCGCTATATACAAAGTTTGCTTGGGCATGCAAACAGTAAAACAACTGAGATATACACCCATATTACAACAAAAGGATTTGATC
>MNZK01000025.1 GCA_001873635.1 Porphyromonadaceae bacterium CG2_30_38_12
TAAATTACTAATTATTAAATATTTATAAATAAAAAACACTTATACCAAAGAAGTCGCAAAATTACAAAATTTATTTGGGATATACCTAAGAAAAGAAAGAATTAAATAAAAATTTCTTTAATTGAAACGAATCTATTTTAGGTAATGATTTTTTGGTCACACAAAAATGACGTATTTTTGCAACCTAATTTCATCAAAACATACATATAAATACCATGGTAGAAAACAAAAAAACATCTAAAAAGAAAGTTTTATTTATTGACCGTGATGGTACTATTTTAGTAGAACCTGCTATTACATACCAAGTTGATAGCGTAGAGCAATTGGAATTTTTGCCCGCCGTGATTCGCAGCTTATATTTTATACGCCACAAGCTCGATTTTCATTGGGCAATGGTAACCAATCAGGATGGTTTGGGCACAGCAGCCTATCCGCAAGAAAATTTCGATGCCGTTCAATCGAAATTGCTTCAAATTTTAAAAGGTGAGGGCATTGAATTTGATAGCATACACATCGATAAATCTTTTCCAGAAGAGAAACTACCTACTCGCAAACCTGAAACAGGCATGCTTGAAGTATATTTTTCGGAAAATTATGATTTAGCCGGTTCGTTTGTGATTGGCGACAGAATAACGGACGTTATCTTAGCGAAAAACTTAGGTTGTAAAGCTATTTTTATAAATAGCGACACAAATATAGTACGTGACAATGACCTACAAGCATACTGTGCATTACAAACAACCGATTGGAATAGGATTACGGATTTTTTGTTTGCCGGCGAACGAAAAGTCACTATCCAGCGAACCACCAAAGAAACGGATATTTTAGTAACCATAGATTTGGATGGCTCGGGGCAATCATTAGTTAGCACAGGGTTGAAATTTTTCGACCACATGCTCGACCAAATAGGTAAACACTCTGGTTGCGACCTCACTATTCAAGTAAAAGGCGACCTCGAAGTGGATGAGCACCATACCATCGAAGATACAGCCATTGCACTTGGACAAGCAATTGCGAGAGCATTAGGCGATAAGCGAGGCATAGAACGGTATGGTTTTCAGTTGCCTATGGACGATAATTTATGCTCCGTTGCATTGGATTTTGGTGGACGAGCGTGGTTAGTTTTCGATGCTAACTTTAAACGCGAATACATTGGCGACCTGCCCACCGAAATGATATATCACTTTTTTAAATCGCTAAGCGACGCTGCACACATGAACCTGAATATCAAAGCCGAAGGTATAAACGAACATCACAAAATTGAAGGCATTTTCAAGGCTTTAGCCAAAGCTCTAAAAATGGCCATCAAACGCGATATTTATCAGTTTCAATTACCAAGCACCAAAGGAGTTCTGTAATGGCAAGCCGATATTTGAAAGCTATTTAGCAACTTTTATTTCAATCAATTTCAAATATAAGAACAGATTTGGCAGGGATATTTACTGAAACTTTAAGAATTAATTCGCTTCCTGTAACTATATTTTTGGCTTTTGTTTTATTTGCCATCATTTCGTTAAACCTTTCTGTGTGGAGGGTTTTTTCTTTTAAGTTATTGTTAGCAACAACCATAATCGTTTTTGCATCGTTGTAGCGAAAATACACATAAATTCCATCGTATGGTATAAATTGCTTCATCTTCCCGTTTTGCAGTACAGGGTTATTTTTCCGATAATTCAACAATGTCTTTGTATAATTAAAAATCTCGTTTTCCTCCGCTGTACGTCCTTGGGCAGTGAAAGCATTTCTATTATCCGCTGCCCATCCACCTGGAAAATCGTAACGGTAACCTTGATAATCGCCGGGTGTGCCATCGAGCATAATTTCTGTTCCGGTGTAAATTTGTGGATAGCCCCGAGCAGTGAGCAAAAGTGCCAAACCCATTTTATACTTAGCAACATCACGCTTCACAATGTTAGAATATCGATCTGTATCATGATTATCTAAAAAATTCATTACTAAATTGGGGTTCGGATATACAAAATCTTGCGCAAAATGTGCGTAAAAGCGCGCCATACCACTCTCCCACCCTTCGGTTTCGTTTACAGCACTTGCAAGCGCATCTTTGAGGCAAAAATCCATCACACTGGTTAATCGAGAATCGAAACCATCTTTATTACTGCCACCACTCTGATAATAAGCTATTTCGGCAGGTGTTTTCACCCAGCATTCGCCCACCACATTCATGCTAGGATATTCATTGCGAATGGTTTGAATAAAACGCGCCGCCACGCGAATGTCATTGTAAGGATAAGTATCAACACGCATGCCATCGAGGTTAGCATATTCAATCCAGAAAATATACACTTGCGAAAGATAATCGAATAACAAAGGATTTTTGAGATTCAAATCGGGCATATTCGGAGCAAACCAGCCTTTTGTAAGTCTTTCCAAATCGGCTTGTGCAGCGTGCGGATCAGTCCAGGCAGTCATGCGGTAATTAGAGCCTGTGTAGGTAGTCCATTCGTTGAACCAATCTTTGGCAGGCTTATCTTTGAGCCACCAATGCGCCGAGCTGCAATGATTTGGAACCACATCGATAATGAGCTTTAAACCATTGCTATGACACGTTTCGGCTAATCGAGGATAATCTTGATTAGAACCCAAGCGAGGGTCAATTTTGTAATAATCGCTGCATCCATAATGGTGATAACTATAATTTACATCGTTGTTATCAAAAAGCGGTGTTGTCCAAAGTGCCGTAACGCCCAAGTCGGACAAATAAGGTATTTTAGATATAATACCTTCTATATCACCACCATGCCTGGCACCTGACACATTTCGGTTAACTCCTTGCCAATACAATTTTACGGAATCGTTCGCTACGTTGCCATTTGCAAACCTATCGGGCATAAGCAAATAGAGCGCATCAGCTTCGGTAAAACTTGCTCGCAAAGCCGAATTATTTCGTCGTTGCTTCAGCTCATAAGGCAGTTTTTGCATTTTATTATCTTTTCTCACTTCAATGAAAAATTTGCCTGCCTGCGTTTTTGAAACTATTTGGAGGTAAAGAAAAACAAAATTAGGGTTATCAGTTACTGTTTTGCGAACAATGGAAACTCCGGCATGATGAATATTGAAATCGGCTAAAGCTACATTTTTCCCATACAAGGCAAGTTGTAGTTGTTGATTTTTCATTCCCGTCCACCAAAAAGTTGGTTCGATACGCTGTACCCACTGCGTTTGTTTTTTGACAGCCAGCACGGGAAACAAAACGACTAAACAATAACTAAAAATCAAAAAACGTTTCATACTCTATATATAGTAGGGATGTATTTAAAATCGGGTTTCATAGCCTCAAAAGCGCCCAAAATGGTTTGGTTTGAAGCATTTTCATATTGAGAATAAGCTTCTAAATTCTGCCACTTTTGTTTCCATGCATGGGCATTGAGTTCTTTCAACGCATTCCATCCCAAGGTTTTGGCTTCTAAGCAGTATCCGTCGGCAAGCATAGTGAGCGAAGAAGTAAACTTGTTGTCGGCTTCGGCAAATGCCACAAATTTGTGCACGGCAAGGTACTCACCTGCAACAACATCGACCCCAAAAGAATAGCCGGCTGTTTTTTCTTTTTCAATTTTTGTAGGGTTGAGTTTCTTGAATGTATTATTTTTAAAAAAATCGAATCCCATCGCTTCACATAATTGATAATTTGATTTTCGAATCTGAATCCACAAATGAGCAACTTCGGCTGCGGTTTTAGACTGTAACACATTCCATAAAGAGCGGGCATCACTTTGCATATAGCTCGAAAAATCACCCTGAATGGTAGGTGTAAAGCTAATTTTACCAACATAATCGATGGATTTCACGCGGTAATTTATGGCATGCATCACAGGCTGCTCCAATCCAAAAGAAGTTTCGATAGTTACTTCCAAATTATATCCTGCGGGAGTTTGCAAGTCATAACTTATCACAACTAAACCCGAAAACATATCTGTTACATATTTGTAATTAGTTATCGAGCAAGCACTTAAATCGACGATGTCGGCATTCAGACGAAGTACAATAGAAGTCCAATCAGGCAAATTCATTTCGTTAGGTACTTCACTCTTATGCACATTATCGGACTTCACAAGTAGCCATTTGTTTTGTTGTATCATAAAAAATATCTTTTAAAAATTAGATTTCAAGTTTACTTCAACCTTGTTTTTTAGATAAGCATTCCTTTTTGTTTGGGAATCGGACTTAATCAACAACGCCAAACCACTGGCAATAATAAACGATATGCCAGCCATAACTATACATAAAATCGGATTATCGTGAAACCAATATTTCAAAATAAAACCTGTAGTAACGCCACTTACAATTTGCGGAATGGTAATAGACATATTAAACAAGCCCATGTACAAGCCCATTTTTTTAGTAGGAATGGAATTAGCCAACATGGCATAAGGCATAGCCAATATACTTGCCCAAGCAATTCCAATTCCAATCATTGGAATTATTAAAAAATTAGCATCCGTAAAAATCAAAAATGATAACAAAGAAATACCACCAATAAATAAAGCTATGGCATGGGAGCCTTTTTTGGAATAACGCTTTGCCAAGACAGGAAGTGATAAAGCCAGTACTGCCGAAATACCATTGTAAACGCCAAATAAGATTCCAACCCAGTTTCCAGCTTCCTGAAAAGCTTCGGAGTTTGGGTCGGCAGTTCCGAAAAACTTTAACGCAACGGCGGGGGTTGTATAAACCCACATTGAAAACAAAGCAAACCACGAAAAAAATTGCACCAATAATAATTGTATCATTATGGGCGGGATAAAAAACTTAGGCTTTTCGTGAAGCTCCACATCGCTTGTCAGCTCCTGGGGCGGATATTCCGAAGTGCTAAAAATTGTCCAAAGGATAGTGCTAATAAGCACAAACGCCCCAAAATAAAACGAATAAGTCACATTGTCGGGGACTAAACCGCTGGCACTTGCCTCTTTGGAAACGCCAAACCAATTGCCCAACATGTAAGGCAACCACGAACCCACTACCGCACCAATTCCGATTAATAAAGTTTGAATTGAAAAACCAAGTGTATGTTGCTCTTCGGGCAGTTTATCGGCAACTAAAGCCCTAAATGGCTCCATGGAAATATTAATGGACGCATCCATAATCATAAGCAAACCACCACCAACAAACATGGGGGCAATAATACTGGATAAATGTGGCGCGTTGGGCATCAGGATAAGTGCTATACTTGTAAGAATAGCTCCCACCAAAAAATAAGGTCTTCGCCGCCCAAGCTTTGTCCAAGTACGGTCGCTCATGTAGCCAATCAGTGGCTGAATAAGCATGCCGGTAATGGGTGCAACCAACCAAAACCAACTCAGGTGATGCACATCAGCTCCAAAGGTCATCAGTATGCGCGAAGCATTCCCATTTTGCAACGCAAAACCAAACTGAATGCCAAGAAAGCCAAAGCTCATGTTCCAAATTTGAGCGAAAGAAAGAGGACGTTTCATTGATTATAATAGTTTGAAAAGTATGAGCCCATTTGTGTTTTTATTAGCACCATGCTCCCATGAATGGGATGTTTTGCAAAAATAGAAATTTATATCTAATTATGGTGCAATTTCCTCGTGTTTATCAAATTATTTTATATCATAAGCTATAATTATAGGTGTTGATAGAGCCTTGAAATCAGGTGGAAAAGATGTATGTGAACGAATGGATACCATACAACTCAATTTATAACAAGAATAGAAAAATAAGAAGTAAAGTGGGGATGGTATAAAAAAATTCTTATCCTAAACATAGCACAATTTTGAAAACTTTTGATAGCTTTTTAGTGCCTATTGATGAGGTTGATAAATTCCTCGCGTGTTTTTGCTTGCTCAAATACGCCCGTAAAGTCGGAGGTGGTAGTTATAGAATGTTGTTTTTGTACGCCACGCATTTGCATACACAAGTGCTGTGCCTCAATCACAACCATCACGCCCAACGGGTTTAAGGTGCTTTGAATGCATTCTTTTATCTGTGTGGTTAGACGCTCCTGCACTTGCATTCGGCGTGCAAAAACTTCCACCACACGGGCAATTTTGCTCAAACCCGTAATTTTATGATTTGGAATATAGGCAATATGCGCTTTGCCAAAAAAAGGGAGTAAATGATGTTCGCACATGGAATAGAAGTCAATATCCTTCACAATAACCATTTGACGATAATTTTCGGTGAACATAGCCGATTGGATAATCTCCTCGGGCACTTGCTCGTATCCCTGTACTAAAAATTGCATAGCTTTTGCAACGCGCTCGGGAGTTTTGATTAATCCTTCTCGCTCGGGGTTTTCGCCCAAAAGTTCCAGAATTTGTTTGTAATGAGAAGCTATTTGAGCTGTTTTTTGTGCATCAAAAGGAACGGGAGTATTTACATTAAAATCCATCAATCAAAATCTATTTGGGAATTAATAATTCACTTTGTCTTTTACTGTGTAAGTTTCGTTTTTGAGATCGGGCATCAACTTTACAAATTCGCTGCGAAAGTTTTGCGCTTCTGCCATTGTTTTAAAATCTCCTATTCTTACTTTCCAAAAAGGAGATGTATAACTCACATAAACAGGCGTTTCGGGGAAAAAATCGCGAATCTCTTTTTCAATTTTAAAAGCATCGGCTTTAGCAGTACGTTGCACATTACTCGAAAAAACCTGAATGCGATAGCCAACGCCACTTCCACCTTGCGTGTTTTTGTTGGACTTTCTGTCCATCAAAGCTTTATCGATGTGAGTATCCTGAAAAATTTTTAGCGTAGCGCCACTCAAAGAGTCTGGGTTTGCAAAGCTCCGAAATATGCTTGACTGTTGAATTTCAACATCTTGTGCAAAAGCAAAAGCGACACATACGCATGTAAAAAATAGGCATATCTGTTTCATAATTTTCTTCAAATTTGCTGCAAAGGTATAAAATAATGACCTATAAATCACTTTTAAGAATTAAAATATTTATCTTTGCCACTCAAACATAAAAACATGTCGAAACCCAACACAGTGATTATCGTTGCCGGCGGAAATGGCAAAAGAATGCAAGCTGAAATACCCAAACAGTTCATTCTGCTCGGCGGAAAACCTATTTTGATGCTCACCATCGAAAAGTTTACAGTTTTCTGCGAGCCTAAAAACATAATTTTAGTATTGCCGACTTTGCAAATTGAACAGTGGAAATTGCTTTGCAAAAAACATGCCTATACGATTGAACATCACATAGTGGCAGGTGGTGAAACGCGTTTTGAATCGGTAAAAAACGGCTTAAAGCTTATTGCAACACCTGCGCTTGTAGCGATACACGATGGTGTAAGACCCTTTGTGAGCGAGCAAACCATACAACGCTGTTTTGAGCAAGCAGCGTTACACGACACAGCAGTTCCGGTAATTGATTGCTATGAAAGCATTCGTGAATTGAGCGCCACAGAAAATAAAGCCCTAAACAGATCGAATTACAAATTAGTACAAACGCCGCAAGTTTTCGATGCCACCTTACTGCTTAATGCCTACGAACAAGCTTATTCGGAAAGCTTTACAGACGATGCATCGGTAGTGGAAAGCTATTTGAATGCTGGCACCAACGAAAATAAACTTCAAATAAACTGCGTGGAAGGAAACCGCGAAAATATCAAAATAACGACACCCTACGACATGCTTATTGCCGAAGCTTTGATACAAAATAATGACAAAATAAATAACACATTCCAACAATAAAAACATCTATTTGCGTGAAAAAAGAAAAACTTACAGTCATAAAAGTTGGCGGCAAAATAGTGGAATCGTCTGATTCATTGCAACAATTTCTCACCAAGTTTGCCAAAATTGAAGGCTACAAAGTGTTAGTTCACGGCGGTGGTAGGTCGGCAACAGCCTTAGGCACCCAGTTAGGAATTGAAAGCACCCTGGTGAATGGTCGCCGTGTAACCGATGAAGCCATGCTCCGCGTAGTAACCATGGTTTATGGCGGTTTGGTAAACAAGCAGATAGTAGCTCAGCTGCAAGCCATTGGCATCAATGCACTGGGCTTGACAGGAGCCGATTTAAACTACATGCGTTCCGAGCAAAGACCTGTAAAAGAAGTAGATTATGGTTTTGTGGGCGATGTGAAAGAAGTAAATGCGGGCATACTTTCCAACTTAATAGCGCAAGGCGTTGTACCCGTGCTTGCACCCTTAACGCACAACAAACAAGGTAGTTTGCTCAACACAAATGCCGACACTATTGCCGGAGAAGCAGCAAAAGCTTTAGCACAATATTTTGATGTAACGCTTGTGTTTTGCTTCGAAAAGAAAGGAGTTCTGCTCAACGAAGCCGACGATGATAGTGTAATAGCCCAACTAACGCCGAATGTAGTTGCCGACTATATAAGCAAAGGAATTATTTCGGGAGGCATGATACCAAAACTCGAGAATGCATTTGAAGCCATAGATGCTGGTGTAAATCAAGTAATTATCACACGCGCCGATTTGATACATACCACACAAGGAACCACAATAACAAAATAAAAAAAAATGCAAGTAATTAATTTATCGGAAAATAATTCCATTCTCAATCATTATTTAAAAGAAATTCGATCGGTAGAAATACAAAAAGATGCTATGCGTTTTCGACGAAACATAGAACGAATAGGCGAAATAATGGCTTACGAAATTAGCAAAAAGATGCACTACGAATTGGAAAACGTGCAAACGCCCTTAGGAATAGCACCGACCAATATCATAGACGAGAAAATTGTATTAGCAACCATTTTGCGAGCCGGATTACCTTTTCATCAAGGCTTTTTGAGCTATTTCGATTATGCCGAAAATGCTTTTGTATCAGCCTATCGCAAATACAAAGATGCCCTCAAATTTGACATCTACATAGAATACATTGCATCGCCCGACTTAACAGGGAAAACGCTCATAATAACCGATCCCATGCTCGCAACGGGAGGCTCAATGGAACTAACTTACGGCGCACTCCTTACAAAAGGCACTCCTGCTAACATACACATAGCCACCGTGATAGCCAGCAAACAAGCCGTAAAATTCCTGAAAAAGAACTTCTCAGGTTCGGGCGTTACACTTTGGACTGCTGCTATCGACCCTGAACTGAACGAGCACTCCTACATTATCCCAGGTATAGGCGACGCTGGCGATTTAGCTTTTGGCGTTAAACTTTGAATATGTAAATATGCTACAAAGGTAACACAGCTCCGCTGCTCTTAAAAAAAAATAGAGGTGCGTAGCCCTGATATCTCAAATATTTATGAAACAATATCAACTCCTGATTCGCATAAGAAACAAATTATTCAACAAAAAAGCTGAATTTAGTTGCAACGGCAAACTAAATTCAGCTAATGAGTTAAAGTCTATCAGAATGGTTTTTTATTGAATTTATAGAAAATTGTAAACTAAACGGAGTTACTTTCGGAGATTAATGGTTTTTGTAACTCCATTCACAGTAACAGTAGCTTTGTAATCTCTTGTTCCATCGCCATAATCAGTAATAACTGAGCGCTTTTCGGTAGTTACAACCATAACTCCTTCAACAAAAACCGGCCACACACCAACTGTAACTAATGGTTTGGTAATCGCAACGGAATAGGCAACTCCCTTGGCATTTATTCCGGTAGCAGAACCTTCGATAGCATACGAATCGTCAAAATAAATTTTGGGAGTTCCGTTATCGTTTGTACGTGTGCGGATTCTGGTCGAATTTGAAACCAGAATACCTCCATTGGCTGCTTTCACTATGGTGTCGTTTACAACTACAGTCCAGCTTTTCAATCCATTATTTTCGCCATTATAACTTACTGTTTTGTTGCCTTTAACAACATTGTCGTTCACCGAAAAATTTTCGAAACTATAGGTGCGCGTAGAACCTTTTGTGTCCATGTGATCGCTCACAACCAAAATAATTTTTCCTTTGAAGACATTTCCTCTTTTACCAGTAACACCAGCGGTACCAAAATCGAGTGTAATAGTTTTTGGATACACATCGCCCGATTTATCGATAGTAATAATAACGCCATCGATATTTCTGTTAAAGCCAACTTTTTGCATATCGGATGCTGAAATGGTAGCAGCCGACGAAGACAAAGCCAAATTGCTGTAATTATCGACATTAGTAATCACATCGTCGCTAATGGAGCTTACTTGTGCCTCATCCTGAGCAGTTGTGGTGAGTGCTTCATCGGATGGGTCATTGCTTGTACACGAAGTACTTAGAGTTGTTAAGCCAATAGAGATGGCTAAAATAGCCAAAAAATTTACCTTTTTCATAACGTCTAATTTTTAAAAGTGAATTGTGTTTTTATTTGTTTTACACTACTATGACAATTGAGAAAAGCTGCACCACTATGCCGTGTGAAAATATTTTTTATTTTTTTGAAAATAACGCCGAAATCAAATTAAATTTAATTCCAATAAGAGCGCCAACACCATAAGTAGTTCCCAAATCGGTATTAGCAAGCAGGTAATTGGAACCTGTTTGATAAAAAGAGGGTCCGAAAAACACCGAAAAATCGCGACTGAAATCGTAGGAGACCAATACATCGGCATGGATAAGACTTGCGCGCACCCCGACTTCATACGACTTACCCGCAAACAGAGTGCTTCGTTCCGCTTGAAGATTAATTTTAAACGACTTATTGAAGTCAATCACGTATCCGATGCCATAGCCAATACGATAAGAGTTGTTGTAATCGGTGCTGAGTGAAAACATAGCATAGAGCTTGAATAGACCAATTTGGGCGAGAACACTTGAAAGTGGCGAACTGCTGGAAATCCCCCATTCGCTTTGAACATTTTTAAGGAAAAATCTTTTTAATTTCAGTCTTCTCACTTCAGCACTATCGGTGCTATTTTTGTAGAACGAGTTTTTGGATTGTTGTTGTGTTGAAGTTCCTTCGGTTTGAAGCAAAGGCATTTCGGATGGCAAAAGATAAATCAAAGAATCCCGCAAAACAGAATAGGTTTGCTCTTCTGTAACTTCCATCAAAGGTATAACAAGAGCCACTTTTTTGGGATTTCTATCTATTTTACTTTCAAATTTAGAGCTATTTGTTTTCTTGGGTTGGACATTCTTTGTCGTTTTTTGGAGCAAAATATATTTACCAACTACGCTAAACTCAATGGCAGGTGCTAGAATTTTTCGTAATGCCTTCTCCAAACTAATATTGGTTACGAATTTAGGCACAATATTTTGCGAGTCATTTATCAGCAATGGATTATAAGAAAAGGCACAACCCGTTTGGTTACCAAGGCTTTGAAGAGCAATCTTCAAACTCACATTATTTGTGGGCAAGGAAACTATTTTTTCCAAGCACAAAGAGGGTTGCGCCAAGAGAATGTTAGCCGTAAAAATCGTTGAAAAAAAAATTGTAAAATAGCATTTTCTCATACTTCCGACAGGCTATTTAATGGCTTTTAAATAATAAATACCCTGCTTTTTGGAAAGTTCCAATGCTAATGTTTTGCTCAAAATTTGCAATACAGTATCTAAACTTTCGTTGTTGAAAGATACGGTAATTTGCTTTTCATTCAAGGAACTTTCAACCAACTGTATGTTTGCTTTATAAGCAGTTGCAATGGTGGCGGCTGCCTGCGTGAGCGAAACGTTTTCCAAATTCAAAATAATTACATCGACACCCCGATTTGACTGACATCTTGCTAAGTACGAAAATAGTTTAAGGCTTTTGTCATATTTCCCAGATTCGTTTTTTTTCAGCACAATGCCTTTATTATCAGAGGTATAAAAACGAACCATTCCTTCTTTAACATGTACCAACACCTCATTGCTTTGTGGCATAGCCGACACGTTGAATACAGTGCCAATATCTTCGATAATCGTTTCGCCTGCTGCCAGACGTAGTTTGCCATTCCCCGATTTGCCTACTTTAAAATCAGCAGTACCTTGGAGCGAAAGTACTTTAGTTTTTTTTGCAAAATCGCTTGTGTATGCTATCGCACTATTTGCTGCTAAGGCAACCTGAGTGCCGTCGGGTAAGGTTTTATGAACAGGGACATTGGCAGCTTGCACTTGAATAGTTTTGAAAGCAAACTGATTCCAAAAAAGCATAACGCTCACCACAAGAATTGCCACGGCAGCTACTGAACGAAAAAACAAAGCCCGACTCGAAAGGGAAATATGTTTACGAGGATTTGAATTAGCGAATGTGTATTTTTCAAAAGCAGATTTAGCTTTATCTATATTGAAAGTTGGATAAATACCTGCGGCATTTCCTGTAAATTCGTAGAGCTTAGATATTCTAAAAAATTCAGCCTCATGCTCCAGCGAGGCTGAAATCCAATCCTCCAAAATGCTGAGCTCTTGCTGGGAAGCATTTCCACCAAGGTATTTTGTGAAAATAGCTTCGATATTGGTAAAATCGGAATTTTTATTTTGAAATGCTATATTTTTCATAATGCTTTATTTAAGAATAAAAATGCTAAAAAAAACGACCAAATAATCTTTAAGAGCGATACGCAACAAACGTAAAGCTTTGGAAATATGGTTTTCGACGGTATTGACCGAAATATTTAGCTGCTTGGCAATTTCCGAGTAGCTTTTCTGTTCTATTCTACTCATTTCAAATACTTTACGACATTGATCGGGCAATAATTTTATGGACATATCAATCGAACGTTGCAAATCGGAAGCAGCTATTTGTTCGTAAACCTGTTCATAATATTCACCTTGCGACACGGCAATTTCGTAGTTTATTTGTTCTCGATTTCTATGCTGATGAGCAAAATTTAAACTTTCGTTGTGAACTACTCGATACAAATAAGACTTCAACGAAGTACGTATTTCAAGGCTTTCATGCTGATCCCACAATTTACAAAAAACCCGTTGAACAATATCTTCAGCATTATGGGTATCGTTTAAAATAGCAAATGCATAGCGGCACAATGCCTCATAATAGCTCTCGAATAAAGCAGAAAAAGTCTTGTGACTTCCCGCTCGCAAAGCTTCAACAGTTTCATCCATTCGCAAATTATGTGTGATTGATATCTGTTATTAATATTCCAGACAAAGATAAAAAATCTAATTTAGTAACCAACGCCAACTGAATCTATTTTGTAACTATGACATTTGAAAGAAGACATACCACTACTCAAAAAAAAAAATAATAATTTTAGTTGGTTAGAAATTCGATATACTTTTTGGGCTATTATTTCGTTAATGAGCAACAAAAAGAAAACATAACTGACATAAAATTACGCAGTTTGTGGGCATAATTTTTTAAATAAGCAAAAAATAAGTACATTTGCAATTGAAAAAATAAAAATATATGTACGACTATATAGCAGGCTCCATAGCCGAAATTAATCCAACCTATGTGGTTGTAGATGTGGCTGGTGTGGGTTATTGTATTCACATTACGTTGCCATCGTTTAGCACGCTGAATGGGCAACCTCAAGCCAAATTATATATTTACGAAGCCATACGCGAAGATGCACATTTGCTTTATGGTTTTTTAAATCAAGCCGAAAGACAGCTTTTCTTACTTTTGATATCAGTTTCGGGTATTGGTGCCAACACGGCACGCATGATTATGTCATCGTATTCGGCACAAGAAATTCAGGACATGATAGCCACCGGAAACGTTACGGCTTTAAATGCCATTAAAGGTATTGGCGTAAAAACAGCACAGCGAATTATCATCGATTTAAAAGACAAAATACTAAAAGTTTCTGGCGTGAGCAGCACCAATACCCTATTGCAATCGAGCTCCAATCAGACAAAAGAAGAAGCAGTATCAGCACTGACTATGCTTGGTTTTGCGGCGAACGCTTCGCAAAAGGTGGTGGAACAAATTCTGAAAAGCGACCCCACATTGCGTGTGGAACAATTAATTAAAATGGCTTTAAAAATGATGTAAGCATCATTCTTGAACAAAAAGAAACGCACCTCCTGACACATTAGCATAAAATTTCTGCATGAAAAGATATTTTAATTTTCTGATTTTAACCTTCTTACTTGTTAGTACGGCTTATGCTTTCATAAGTTACGCGCCTGCTTTGACACCCAGTACAAACTTGGAAAGCGAAACTGACTCCCTACCCGCTGACACTGCCCACAAAGCATTTCCGATCAAAAAATACACATTGCAAACGGTTGAAGATCTAAAAGCTGTGTACCCCATGGATAATAAACTGCCCAACAACATCAAAACAGAAATAGAGTTTGACGAAAAAAGCGGCAACTATGTGTTTCGTACCAAGACAGGCGACATGGAAATTTCAACTCCTTTTACCATGTCGAGTGAAGAATATCAGTCATACTCCTACCAAAAGGAACAATTAGATTACTGGAAAGAAAAAAACTCGCTTGCTGATGTGAACAACGAAGATAAATTTTCGGTTTCGGACATGAAATTCAATATCGGACCTGCCGACAAGGTTTTTGGACCTGGAGGCGTACAAGTAAAAACACAAGGTTCGGCAGAACTTATATTTGGAATTAAGCACAATCGTGTTGAAAATCCTGCACTTACCGAGGAGATGCGCAGTATTTTGACGCCCGAGTTTGATATGAAAATACAAATGAACGTAAATGGTTCGGTAGGCGATAAGGTAAATTTCGGAATGAATTACAACACAGAGTCGTCGTTTGATTTTGACCAAAAAATGGTGAAATTAGCTTACAAAGGCAAAGAAGATGACATTGTAAAAAACATACAAGCAGGAAATGTAAGCATGCCGCTAAGCAGCTCACTGATAAGTGGAAGCACGGCATTATTTGGCATAAAAACCGATTTGCAATTTGGCAAATTGAGCGTTTCGGCTATTGCGTCGCAACAGCAATCGGAGAGCAAAACAGTTAGTTCCAAAGGTGGTGTTCAGAAAACGCAATTTGAAGTAAAAGTGGACGACTACGACGAAAATCGTCATTTCTTTTTAAGTCACTTCTTTCGCGATAATTACGAAAGTGCGATGAGCAATTTGCCTTACATTTCGTCGGGTGTTACCTTAAATCGTGTAGAAGTATGGATTACCAACAAACGCGCCAACTACGACCAAGCCCGCAACATTATTGCTTTTATGGATTTGGGCGAAACAGAAAAAATTGACAACAAACACTGGACGTCCTTGGTAACCACCACCAATCCTCAAAACAATGCCAACTCCTTGTACGATGCCATGAAAACCTTGACAAACGTTCGCGATGTGCAGCAAGCAAATGCCGTAATTAGTGATGCTTTTGGGCAATATGGCGTGATTGGAGGCGAAGATTTTGAAAAAATTGAAAGCGCCCGTAAATTAGAACCTTCAGAATATACGCTAAACAATGCCCTGGGAATCATTTCGTTAAAATCGCAATTGAATCCCGATGATGTGCTGGGTGTAGCTTTTGAATATACCTACAAAGGGAAAGTATATCAGGTGGGCGAGTTTTCCACCGATGCCGTAACAGCACCTGATGCGCTTATGGTGAAATTGCTTAAAAGCACGGCGCAACTGCCGCAACGCGCGCTTTGGAAATTAATGATGAAAAACGTCTATTCGCTTGGCGCTATGCAGTTGGAAAAAGATAATTTTGAGCTCAATATTGTATATCGAAACGATTCTATTGGCACCGATATGCAGTATATTACCGAAGGAAAAATAAAAAATAAACTGCTATTACGCGTCATGAATCTCGACCGATTAGACATGCGCAATAATATCCGTTCGGATGGAAAATTCGATTATGTGGAAGGGCTCACAGCAATTTCGTCCACTGGGCGTATTTTTTTCCCCGTGTTAGAGCCCTTTGGAACACACTTACGCAAAATGATTGATGATCCTGCTGTAGCTGACAACTATGTTTTTCAGGAGCTTTACGACTCAACACTTGTAGTGGCACAAGAGCTCAGCGAGCGCAACAAGTTCCGCATTGTAGGCGAATACAAAGCATCGGGTGGTTCCGAAATTAGGCTCAACGCCATGAATGTGCCACGAGGTTCGGTAACGGTAACAGCCAGCGGTGCAACCTTAGTAGAAAATGTTGATTATACAGTAGATTACACCATGGGTACGGTTTCCATTCTCAATCAATCGCTGTTAGAATCGGGCACAAATATCGATGTAAAATTGGAGAACCAATCAACCTTCAACATGCAGCGAAAATCGTTAGTAGGTTCACATTTGGAATATCAATTCAGCAAAGATTTCAGTTTGGGCGGTACCATCATGCACCTGACGGAGCAGCCACTCACACAAAAAGTAAACACAGGCAACGAACCCATATCGAATACCATTTGGGGCATGAATACGTCCTGGCGAGGAGAATCGCAGTGGCTTACAAACATGTTAGATAAATTGCCTTTTGTGAATGCAACCAAACCATCCTCTATTGCTTTGAATGCTGAATTTGCACAGCTTGTTCCGGGTCACTCAAAAATTGTAGGTTCCAAAGGCGAAGCTTATATCGACGATTTTGAATCGACTAAAACCTCTATCGACATTCATTATCCGGTAAATTGGTTTCTATCCTCCACGCCACAGCTATTTGCCGAAGCAACCTCAAACACAGTGGATTACGGCAAAAATAGGGCTTTAATGGCTTGGTATTATGTAGATCAGAACTTAAACTCTAAAAATCCCACAACAACTACACCACGTAATTTGCGCAACAATGTTACATCGCAATCAAATCATTACACCCGTGATGTGCAGGTAAAAGAAGTTTTCCCCAACAAGGACTTAATCATAACCGATCGCAACTTCCTAACAGTAATGAATTTATCTTATTACCCAACCGAACGTGGACCCTATAACTTGGATACAGAGAATATCGACACAAATGGCAATCTGCTGAATCCATCGAAACGCTGGGGTGGTATCATGCGGAAATTAGACGCCACCGATTTTGAAACATCCAACGTGGAATATATCGAATTTTGGATGATGGATCCCTTTATTTACGACAAAAATGACCCCAAAGCAGGTGGCGAATTGTACTTAAACTTGGGTGATGTGAGCGAGGATGTGTTGAAAGACGGCAAAAAAGCCTTTGAACACGGATTACCTATTGATGGCGACTTAACCAAAACAGAATCGACAATTTGGGGCAAAGTTCCCAAAACACAATCGACAGTAACTGCTTTCGACAACACGCCTGGCGCACGTAAAATTCAGGACGTTGGTTTGGATGGATTGTCTTCAACAGACGAATTTCTGTTTCCCACCTACCTGGATTACGTGAGCGCATACAAAGCAAAACTTAACCCTGAAGCCTTACAAAAGCTTGCAGACGATAAATTTTCAGCGCTTAATGACCCTGCCGGCGACAATTATAAATTTTATAAAAGCTCTGATTATGACAACGTAGAAGCTGATATCCTAACCCGCTACAAACGCTTCAACGGGATGGATGGAAACTCGCCCGACGCAAACGATTCGCAAGAAAAATACACTACAACAGCCACCTCAACTCCCAATGTAGAAGATGTAAATGGTGATAATACCTTAAACGAGTACGAAAAATATTTTCAATATAAAGTTGCCATTAAGCGCGACTCTATGCAAGTTGGACGAAATTACATAGCCGACAGTTACACATCCACCGTAAATCTTGCTAATGGTACCTCCGAAGATGTAACTTGGTATCAATTCAAAATTCCAATTCGAGAATACAAAGATAAAATTGGTAGCATACGTAATTTTAAATCTATTCGGTTTGTTCGGTTGTTCATGACCGATTTTGAAAAAGAAACACACCTCCGTTTTGCAACCTTAGAATTGGTTCGGGGCGAATGGAGAAAATATAGCAAAGAATTAAATTTACCTGGAAAAATGCCTACCACCAATGGAGCATTGGATGTTCAGGCTGTGAATATTGAGGAAAATTCGGACAAAACCCCTGTCAATTACGTTTTACCCCCTGGTGTTACACGTGTGATTGACCCGGGACAAGCTCAAATTGCGCAACTGAACGAACAAGCTATGGTGCTTAAAGTATTGAACTTAGCTCCAAACGATGCACGTGGCGTGTACAAAAAAACGACTTATGACATGCGTCAATATAAACGATTGCAAATGTTTATACATGCCGAAAGACTGAAAGATGACCGCACCAACCTCAAACATTATGATGTGAGTTGCTTCATACGTTTAGGTTCGGATATGACAAATAACTACTACGAATACGAAATTCCATTGAAATTATCGGATGCAGGGGTTTATTCCAACGAATCGCAGACCGATAGGGCTAAGGTATGGTTGCCCGAAAACACCTTCGATTTTTCATTTGACGTACTCACAAAAGCAAAATTAGAACGAAACAAATCAAAACAAAACGGTTCTTACATCTCTGATTACATTCCATTTTACGACCAAGGAAAAAATAAAATCCGTGTAGTAGGTAATCCGTCGATTGCCGAAGTAGAAAACATAATGATTGGCGTACGCAACAATGCAACAAATGGAGAAGTTAAAACAGCCGAAATATGGGTAAATGAGCTACGAATGAGCGAATTTGACGAGGGAGGTGGCTGGGCAGCTATGGGAAACATTGCTCTCGGATTGTCCGATTTAGGGAGCATTAATTTTTCTGGACGAACAGAATCAGCTGGCTACGGAAGCATCGAGAGCAATGTACTCGACCGCCGACAAGAAGATTTATATCAAATGAATTTTTCGAGCACGTTGGATATTGGACGATTCCTACCAGAAAAAGCTAAAATTCAACTGCCGGCATATTTTTCGTACACCAACGAAACGCTAACGCCCAAATATAATCCTTTAGATCAGGATATTGTACTTGCCGATGCGCTGGATAATTTGCGCAGTAAAGCCCAGCGCGATACCTTGATTGCTGTTTCGCAAACAGTGAATGAATCTAAGAGTTTTAACATAACTGGTGCTAAAATCAATTTAAGAAGCAAGAAACCTCAATTTTATGATCCCGCTAATCTTGCATTTACCTATTCGCTGACCGAAACCAATCAGCACAGCGCCGAGGTAGCCAGCAATTTAGTAAAACAGGAACGTGGTGGTATTAATTATAGTTTTTCATTCACACCACAACCCGTAGAGCCATTCAAAAAAATAAAAGCGTTGAATAAACCGGCTTTCAAATTGATTACAGACTTTAATTTCAACTATTTGCCGTCAGCTATAAGTTACAATACCGATATGAACAGGCAATTTTCGCAAGTCAAATTACGCGATTTAACGGGCTTGTCGGCACAAAATTTCGATCTCAACTTCAGTAAGGATTTTATGTGGAATCGAAATTTTTCAATTAATTACGACATGACCAAAGCGTTGAAATTCAGCCTGCAAACAGCCACCAACGCCAACATTGCAGAATCGTATTATACCCCCGAAATAGGAAAAGAATACTACGAGCGGTGGCGCGACACAGTGTGGACGAATATCAAAAAATTAGGAACACCTTATGCTTATCAGCAAACATTTACAGCTTCGTGGGCTGTGCCTATCAACAAATTACCTCTTTTAGAATGGGTTACTGCCAACGCAACTTACAATTCTACATACAGCTGGAATCGGTCTGCCCCAATAAGCGCCAGTGCAGGAAAGACAAGCGAGATAGGTAATATAGCCACCAGTATGGGATCTTGGTCGGGCGATGGTCAATTAAATTTTGAAAAACTCTACAACAAATCAAAATATCTGAAATCGGTGAATCAACGTTTCGGCAACCAGTCAGCGCCCGCAAAGTTTCAACCCAAAACATATACGGAAACGATACAAATCGAAAAAGGGAAAAAGGACACGATTAATCATCGCTTGAACGCTGAGAAACTAAGTACTTTTTTCAAGGATAAAAAAGGAAAACCTATCCAACTTGAAGTTCGGAAAATAAATGCTTCCATGCTTGAGGTTTTATCAAAGACTACGGCTGACAGCGTAAGTGTGATTGTAACTACACTCGACCCCAACGACTTACCGTTTTCCAGAAAAATAGTAGATGCTGGTGTGCGCCTGCTGATGATGGCGCGACGTGCATCCATCACATACAGGCAAACCAACAACATGACTTTACCTGGATTTTTGCCTAATCCCGGATTTTTAGGTCAAGAAAAAGGACTGAATAACGTAATGGCTCCAGGTTATGCTTTTACTTTTGGCTTTTTCGACAACAGCACCATCGATAATGCCATTGCTAACAATTGGCTCTATCGAAGCGACTCTATTGTAAATCCAGCAGTCCTTGCCAATACCACCGATTTGGATATAAAAGCCAGTTTAGAGCCAATACCCGGATTAAAAATTGATTTGAATGCAAAACGTTACACTGCCAACAATACAACAATACAATACATGTTCGATGGAATGCCCCGTACATTCAACGGTAGTTTCAACATAACACAAATAGCAATTGCCACAGCTTTCAAAACCACTGGAAATGCCACAACGAATTACGATTCGGAGCCGTTCAGAAAATTATTAGCAAATAGGCAAATCATTGCCGATAGGCTCAATGGCAAGCTTAAGAATACCATTTATCCAACTACCGGCTTTTTCAGCGAGTTACCCGGAATTGGCGGAACTAATTACGACAGTTCAAAGGGTGCGTACAGCCCGAACGCATCCGATGTGCTTATACCGGCATTTTTAGCTGCTTACACAGGAGTTGATCCGACTAAAGTGAACACAAATCCATTTTTAGCAATTACCAGTATGTTGCCCAACTGGCGTATGAGCTTTGATGGCTTATCACGCATACAGTGGGTGAAAGATAATTTCAAAAGCATTAGTTTGACCCACGCCTACACGGCACGCTACAGCATTGGAAACTACACGTCCTACTCCACGTGGGTGGCAATGGGCGATGGCGACAATGCGTTGGGCTACGTACGCGATGTTCAATCCAACAACCCCATACCCTCGTCGCCTTACGACATTGGTTCTGTTTCGCTTACCGAGCAATTCAGCCCGTTGATAGGAATAAATGCTGCTTTAAAAAATAGCATGACTGCCAAATTGGAATATCGCAAACAACGCAATTTAGCACTGAACTTGTCGAGCACACAGCTAATAGAAGCCAATTCGGACGAATTTGTTGTAGGTGTTGGCTATTTGCTTAAAGATTTTGATGTGATTATGAAATTCAAAAATAATAGCCAAACAAAAATTAAAAACGACCTCAAACTGAGCGCCGACCTTTCATACAAAGACATCAAATCTTTGCTACGCAAAATTGATGAAAATCTGACCCAAGCATCCAGCGGCAATAAAATGTTCTCGCTCAAAGTGCTTGCCGATTACGTTTTCAGCTCCAAAGTAAATATTCAGGTATTCTACGACCGTCAAATGACAACCCCCTTGATTTCAACCACATTTCCTGTGTCGTCAACCAATTTTGGAATTAACTTTAAATTCATGCTTACACGATAATCAAAAACATTCAAATCCTTCTATCTTATGTATCGCATCACATTTCTTTACTTGTTTTTTTTCGGAACTCATATTGCTATTTCCGGACAAAATCAATCTTTTTTTCGCAGTCACCAGTCCGATGCGTGGGAATGTATATTGAGCAACAAAATGAAAAAAAACACCGACCTTTTCCAATTCGAAAAAGGTATTTTGCGCGTTTCGAATGCTACTGCGGGCTATATTCGTACAAAAAAAATATACGAAAATTATCGCTTAAAAGTTTCGTGGCGTTGGACTAAATCGGTTGGAAATAGTGGTGTTTTGCTACACATACAACAGCCCGATAGCGTTTGGCCTATTTGCTATCAAGTGCAACTACGCGCCACGGCAGCTGGCGACATTATTTGTATGAACGGATTGTGGGCTAACGAATGCCGCGACAGTGTAAAATTTACGATACCTAAGAAACACGATAGCAACGAAAAGCCAGTAGGCAAATGGAATGATATGCAAGTAGTTAGCTACAATGGTACCATCAAGGTAAGCATAAATGGATTGCTTCAAAATGAAATTTCAGGACTTACTGTTAGCAAAGGTACTATTGGCTTTCAAGCCGAAGGAAAAGCTATGGAATTTAAAAATTTAAGCATCAAAAGGCTTCGTAAGTGAAAAATTATCAGAAAAAAAATAAATAGCATGCTTATTAAAAACAAAAAAGCCTACAAATGTATGTAAATACGTATGTAGGCTTTTTAATTATTTGATTTTCAGTTTATTAAAAATATTTTTGTGACCCCGATGGGATTCTAACCCATGACCTTCAGAACCGGAATCTGACGCTCTATACAGCTGAGCTACGGAGCCATTTTTTAGGAGTGCAAAGGTACTAAATTATTCCAAATCTATCTACGACTACCTCCTAAATAAATAAGAATATAATAAACCAATGTTGCTAACGAACCTAAAGCTGCTACCACGTAGGTGTAAGCCGCTGTTTTTAAAGCATCTTTTGCCGGCTCGTGTGTACTATAATTTGTTATACCAGCATTGCTCAACCATGCCAATGCCCTACTGCTGGCATTAATTTCGACAGGCAATGTTACAAAACTAAAAATTGTGGTAACAGCAAAAAGTACAATTCCTGCCAGCAATAGCTGCGGAAATGAGTTGAGCAATAGAATACCTGCTAACAATACCCACTGCATCCAATTAGACGCAAAACTAACCACTGGTACCAATTGCGAACGCAATGTAAGAGGCGCATAAGCCGTAGCATGTTGCACGGCATGACCACACTCGTGAGCTGCAACAGCTGCTGCCGACACCGAGCATGATTCGTAAACACCCTCGCTTAAATTGACCGTTTTAGTAAGGGGATTGTAATGATCGGTGAGCTGTCCGGCTGTGGAAATAACTTTCACATCGTAAATACCATGGTCGCGAAGCATTTTTTCGGCCACATCACGCCCAGTCATGCCATTGGGAATGGGAATTTTTGAATACTTTTTAAACTTCGATTGCAAGCGAGCCGAAATAATCCAGCTCAACAAGGCGAATACGCCAAAGATAATATAACTTCCTAACATAATGGATTTTTTTGTTGAAATGAGTACTTGAAATTATTTTTATTAAATGAGCTTACTGTGTGTCAAATTTCTTGCCAAAAGACAAATTGTCATAATAAGCTCTATTTTTCGACAAAGTGAATATCTAAAATGGCAGCCCCGTGTGCAGCAAGTGTATATTCAAAAGGCTGTTCAATAGATAGCACAGACTCAAATGCAACATGGGATGGCAAAAGCAAATCTTTGCACACAAGCAGAGAAGCCGTAGGTATTTTCAAATAAGAAAACGCATAAGCCGGAATATTTACTTTTAGGCTTTGTTTTTCACCCTCAAAATTGAGAATTATCAATAGCAACTCATCGTCTGCTGCCCTAAAGTAAGCGAATTGCTTATTCGTGTTAAAATACGGATTATCAAAATTTGCATATTGCAAGTCGTACAACTCACCTGCACTAATTGCTTTGTGTGAAACGCTTATGGTAAGTAGTTGCTGATAAAAATGACGAATTTCTTTTTGTGCTGCATGTAGCTGTGCACCATCAAACTTCCCCTTATTTACCCAAGCTTGCACACTGGAAACACCCCAATAGTCAAAAATACTGGTGCGTCCATCGCAACCACTAAAGCCTTCGCTATCCATGCCCTTTTCGCCTAATTCCTGACCCGCATAAATCATTATCGGCGCTTTGGTCAACGTAGCTGCGGCAACCATAGCAGGCAGTGCAAGCTTTGCATCGCCGCAAAAGAAGTCGGAAGCAATCCGTTGCTCATCATGATTTTCCAAAAAATTCAACATGTTATTTTGAATATCCGAAACTTGTTGCCAACAAGCACTGATAGCACTTGCCGGTTGCCTCCCTCCAACAATGTTACGCAAGGTGTCGTACAAACCAACTTTATCGTAGAGGTAGTCAAATTTTCCTTCCCACAAATAGGTTCTATACAAAGCCGGATTATAGACTTCGGCAATAAAAATTAGGTGTGGAAATGCTTGTTTTACTTGCGGAATAGCCCATCCCCAAAAAGCAGCAGGCACCATTTCTGCCATGTCGCACCTAAAACCATCAATCTTTTTGGAAGCCCAAAATTGGAGTATCTGCAACATTTTATGCCAAGTGTCTGGAATGGGATCAAATTGGGCAGCCCCATCTTCGGCATAATTTACACCATAATTTAATTTAATAGTTTCGTACCAGTCGTTTATCGAGGGCGAAGCCGTAAATTGATTGTTGCCAGTAGCCCGTGCCGGAAATTCCTGATAATCTTGTAAGTCAAACGATGGCTTAAAATTCTCATTGACAATATAATAAAAATTATTAAGCGGCGAAAAAGCCCAATCCTTACAGTCGTTTTCGCCCAAATCCACAACGTTTGTCGGTTTGGCATCGGACTCATACTGCCGCGCAACATGATTCGGAATGAAATCGATAATAACTTGCATATTAGCTTTGTGCGTACGCGCCACCAAATTCTCAAACTCTTTCATGCGTTTGTCAACGTCCACAGCTAAGTCGGGGTCGCAATCGTAATAATCTTTGATGGCATAGGGCGAACCTGCCTTTCCTTTCACCACAGCAGGATGATCTTTTTTTATACCAAAAGCACTGTAATCGGTTTGCGTGGCATGTTCAATAATTCCGGTAAACCAAATGTGTGTAATACCCAAACTTTTAATTTCTTGTAATGCCTTTGCAGTAAAGCTATTGAACTTACCACAGCCATTTTCGTCTATGCTACCATTTTGTTTGCAACGGGTATTGAAATTTCCGAAATGACGTGGCATTACCTGATAAATAGTTATTTTTTCCATGTTATAGTTTTTATTATCATTTAATTTGCTCGCAATTGATCAGAATTTTCTAACGCTTTTATACTAAATTTCAAATTACGAACATCGATGGTTTGTGGCGATAGTTTAGCGTTCCCTTTCAACCCAATTTTCATAGCATCGAGCCAAATGGTTGCACGAGCAGGAATAATAAAGCCAAAATTAGTGCCACTACCTTGCAATTCAATTTCAGTTTGATAAGCATACACATTGTTAATAAAATAGTACAGGCTTGCTCCCACTCGTATAATTTTCAGCTTATTGTTTCCCGAAGGTTTTAATTCGTTTCGTCGAAGTTGCGTGTAAAAGCCATACCATCCACTATTTCCCATAAACATATTTTGCTGCCGGTCTATTTTAAAATACTCTATCGTATCGTTCGTTGTGTTGTTGATGCCAAAAGTCAATCCGTATTTATCCGATGCGCTGTTTGATTGGCATTCGATATTAAATTCAAAGGAAAAGTCATTTCTGAAGTCAACAGCCTGATTTTGAACAGTTAAAAGCAATGCAGATGAAGTAGTGTATTTTGAAACACACTTTAGCCGTTTGTTGTCAATGAGCATGGTATGTGTACTAAAGTCGCCTAAATTCCAACCTGTGTCGGTCTTTTTATTGCTGTCGAAACTGAGCGTCATTACATTTACGAAACCTGTTGTATCCTGCAGTAATTGAGTAGTTGTGTAAGGCGGTGCCGAAATGCTCTGATTGAATAATTCGTCTATGTAATAAATCCGTCGCTGACGTCTGTAATTAATGTTCCAAGGTCGATTGTTCACTTTTGTGCCACCACACATCATCGATTTCCAATCACCATTTTCAAACACATCATTCAGGTGCTTGCGCCCCAAAATGCCATGCCCCATTTCGTGAAAAATCAAATTTTCTTTCATCGCGTCAGCGCCAGCCGTGTTGCTTATTTTTTGCCAGTACGTACGATCTACCTCAATCCGAATTGGATGTTCAAAATGACATAAACCAGCTTGGTCATCCTTTAAATTTGCAAATTCAACAATTAAACCATCTGTTTCAAAGTGAAATGCTTGATTGCGTTTGGCTGCTTCCTCTTCAAAACGTTGCACATAAACATCGAATGCGGGGTCGATACGATATTCATTTACATCCTTGCAAGCGTTCAAAAACAAACCCATAAGCAAAGATAGTAGTGTTACTTTAGAGAACATGCAGCTTTTAATTAATTTTTAATGGGACAAAAATAAACAAAAAACAAGGATATGCGTTATTGAAGTAAAACAAATTAATTATTTAAAACAAAAAGTATATGGCTACAGTAACATTCAAAGGAAGTGAAGTAAAAACGAGTGGAGTTTTGCCTGCAGTAGGCACACAAGCACCTGATTTTAAATTGGTAGGTGCAGGATTAAATGAAATTAGTCTGGCTGACTATGCTGGCAAAAAAGTATTATTGAATATTTTTCCAAGTATCGACACGGGTGTTTGTGCTGCTTCGGTTCGTAACTTTAATAAATGGGCTGCTGGTCAGGAAAATGTTGTTGTGATTTGCGTTTCCAAAGATTTACCCTTTGCTGCAAGTCGTTTTTGCGGAGCCGAAGGTATCGAAAATGTTGTTACAGCATCAGATTTCCGCTTCAACAGCTTTGCAACTGATTATGGTGTATTGATGACCGATGGACCATTGGCTGGATTAATGGCTCGCTCGGTAGTTGCTATTGATGAAACTGGTAAAGTTGCTTACAATCAGTTAGTTTCTGAAATTGTAGAAGAACCAAGCTACGACGTTAAATTCTAACAAAGGCTTCTAAAGCCTTTCTTTATTCGTTCTTTTAATAAAAACTTTATAACAAAAAAGCATTCCGTTGATATAACGCAGTGCCTATTTTACGTGTGAAAATATCCTCCTCTTACTTACTCAGTAGCGGGAGGATATTGTACGTGCTTACCTACATTGAAAAGCAGCATAAAAATAAATTTTTCAAAAACATTTGGAAATTAAAAAAAAGTAAGTATCTTTGCACCCGCTTACAACAAAGGTACCATAGCTCAGTTGGTAGAGCAAAGGACTGAAAATCCTTGTGTCCCCGGTTCGATTCCTGGTGGTACCACATTTTAAAACGCTAATAATCTAAATATAAGATTATTAGCGTTTTTGGTTTATAGTTTTGTCCCAAATTTAATGTATTTTACAGCTCTTTTGGAGCATTTTTAGCTCACATTGCGTCGTTCGGTTACAACCAACAGAGCTTCGTCGCGAAGGAATACGGGTAGTTCGATGCGCCGTTTTTGCAAGCTTCGCAACCATGCAGCAACTTCGTTTTCTTTCAGGGTATAGAAAACATCTGCCAACTGACTAATTTGCGTATCGGTATATTCCGCAGGCGATTTGCACGCTAATGCATCTAATTCCTCATCATCAAAATACTCAATTTTATCGTCGGATGCAAGAAGCGATTCCTTGTCGCAAACAGCATGTGCGCCACAACATTCACCGTTTTCGTTCAATGTAATTTCAGATTCTTCGTTTTTGTTCCGACGATTGAGATAGGTTATTATGAATAACAAACCTCCAAAAGCTACTAAAATTATTAAAAGAGCTATCATACTATTGTGAATTTATTTTTTATATACAACAAAAATAACGGCACAAAGTTACTGAATTGTGCGTAAGAATGTTTACTTTTGTGAGTGAAAAACACAATAGAAAGTGTTTTTTTTAGTTTGTTATAAATATTAATCAACTCAAAAACGATTTTTACATCTATTTCATTTAATAAAATGCACAATCCTTTGATAATTAAA
>MNZK01000041.1 GCA_001873635.1 Porphyromonadaceae bacterium CG2_30_38_12
TAAAATCTGTATTGAATAATAACTCGTAAAAAAAAACTTATTATGAACATTTCAATTGTTGGAACTGGCTATGTTGGACTTGTATCAGGTGCATGTTTAGCCGAAACCGGTGCAGTGGTTAATTGCATCGATGTCAATGAAAGTAAAATTGAAAGTCTAAACCAAGGCATTATGCCTATTTATGAGCCTGGCTTGGAAGATCTTGTCAAGCGCAATGTGCAAAAAGAACGTTTGTTTTTCAAAACCGATTTGAAGGCAGTAGTAAACGAAAGCGATGCTATTTTCATAGCTGTTGGCACACCGCCTGATGAAGATGGTAGTGCCGACTTGAAATATGTGCTTGGTGTAGCGCACGAAATAGGACAAAGTTTAACCGGATACACAGTGGTTGTAACTAAAAGTACGGTGCCTGTTGGTACTGCCAAAAAAGTGAAAGCTGCCATTCAGGCTGAATTGGACAAACGCGGTGTGAGTGTTGAATTTGACGTTGCTTCAAACCCTGAATTTTTGAAAGAAGGCAATGCTGTGGACGACTTTTTGAAACCTGACCGTATTGTAGTTGGGGTGGAATCGGAAGCTGCCGAAAAAGTGTTGAAAAGACTTTATAAGCCCTTTGTACTTAACAATCATCCAATTTTTGTCATGGACATTACCTCTTCGGAAATGACCAAATACGCTGCTAATTCGATGTTAGCAACAAAAATTAGCTTCATCAATGATATTGCAAATTTATGCGAAATTGTTGGTGCAGATATCAATTCGGTACGCAAAGGCATTGGCGCCGACACGCGTATTGGCAATAAATTCCTTTATCCGGGAGTTGGCTATGGGGGCTCGTGTTTTCCTAAAGATGTACAAGCATTGGTGAAAACAGCAAAAGGATACGATTATGAACTGAAGGTTCTGCAAGCAGTGGAAGAGGTAAATAAATATCAAAAAACGGTTCTTTTCAAAAAAATAATGAATCATTTTGGTGGTTATATCAAAGGTAAAACAATTGCTCTTTGGGGTTTGTCGTTTAAACCCGAAACGGACGATATGCGCGAAGCTCCATCACTGGTATTGATAGAAAGTTTGCTCGAAAACGGTGCTATTGTTACGGCTTATGACCCCATTGCTATGCACGAAACCGAACGTATAATTGGAAATAAAATAAAATACTGCAAAGATATGTACGAAGCCATTATTGGTGCCGATGCATTGGCAGTGGTCACAGAATGGAGCGAATTTCGCTTACCAAACTTCAAGGTAATGGAGCGTTTGATGAACGACAAAGTACTTTTTGATGGTCGAAATATTTTCGATTTAGATCAAATTGAAGACTTTGGATTTAAGTATTACAGCATTGGACGTAAGCCAATCAATGTGTAGATAGGCATAAGTTTCGTTTTATTGGCTTTAATAATGTTCTAATTTTTCACGCTAAATTTTTGTGACTATGTATTTTATTCAATTTTTGATGCATATCATTGAATATATAATCTATGTCTATTTTGCATTTGCTGCAGTTTATGTTCTAATTTTTTCGGTAGCATCTGTATTCCCTACCAAACGGAAAGCCAAAGTGCTGAATAAACATCGTAAAGTGGCTGTGTTAATACCTGGTTATAAAGAAGATAATGTGATATGTCAAGTAGCTGAAGAGGCATTGAAACAAAATTATCCTGCCGATAAATTTGATGTTATTATCATTGCTGATTCGTTTCAGCCCCAAACAATTGCACGCTTAAAAGCTTTGCCCATTAAACTTATCGAAGTTTCGTTTGAAAAAAGCACAAAATCTAAAGCTCTTAACAAAGCCATGGAAATTTTGCCTCAAGATTACGAAATTGCATTGATATTAGATGCTGATAACATGATGGCAATGAATTTTGTGAGCGAAATAAACAATGCTTTTAACAGAGGATTTCTTGTTGTTCAGGGACATCGCGTAGCTAAAAATACTAACACGGCATTTGCCGTGTTAGATGCTATTAGCGAGGAGCTTAACAACTCAATTTTTCGTAAAGGACATCGTGTGCTGGGCTTATCTTCGGCTCTTATTGGCTCTGGAATGGCATTTGAATACAACATGTTTAAGCAACGGATGTCCGAAATTCATGCCATTGGCGGTTTTGATAAGGAGTTGGAATTAACCTTATTACGCGACGAACTTGAAATTGAATACCTCAACAATGCTTTGGTTTACGACGAAAAAGTACAAAAAGTAGAAGTCTTTGAAAATCAACGAAAACGCTGGCTTTCAGCACAATTCATATATTTTGGACGTTTTGTTGTACCTGGTGTTAAGCATTTTGTGCTGCAAGCTAATATCGACTTCTTCGATAAAGTTTATCAAATGATAGCACCACCGCGCGTGCTTCTTATAGGACTTACTACCATAATTACCACCATCTATTTGTTTTTTCAATTATTTTTTTCCGAAAATATTTTTGCTTTGTCTTTTGCTTCGTGGTTGTCGGTTTGGGCATCGGTAGTCGTTGCTTTTATGTTGGCAATCCCAAAGGAATTTTATAACTATAAAACATTCAACGCTTTACTTACTTTACCAAAAGCTTTTTTATCGATGTTTTTATCCTTATTTAAACTGAAAGGAGCTAATAAGAAGTTTATTCATACACAACACGGAGCATAATTCCGTATCGGCAAATTATCACATTGGCACACTAATATTATGAAAATAGGCATAGAAGGTCAGCGACTTTTTCGGAAGAAAAAACATGGTATGGATATGGTTGCATTGGAATTGATAAAAAATCTGCAAGCTATTGATACTGAAAATGAATACGTTATTTTTGTAAAACCTGACGAAGACAGTACGTGTTTATCCGAAACTGACAATTTCAAAATTGTTGAATTGCATGGTGGACCTTATCCAATTTGGGAACAAATAGCTTTACCCCGAGCAGCTTCGAGTTTTGGCTGCGATGTGTTGCATTGCACCAGCAATACGGCGCCAATTTTTTGCAAAGTACCCCTGATAACTATTATTCACGATATTATTTATTTAGAAAGTGTAAGCATTTTCAAAAAAGGAGGTACGCTATATCAAAAATTTGGCAATATGTATCGACGCTGGGTGGTGCCATTGGTAGCTCGAAACAGCAAACGTGTAAGCACAGTTTCGGAGTTTGAGAGGGAACGTATTAAAAATTTTATGGGGCTTGGCAATAATTTAGTAGCTGTTTATAATGGTGTAGGTGAGCATTTTATGAAAATAACTGACGCTGCTTTACTTGCCCAAACCAAACAAAAATACAAGTTGCCTGATAATTTCTTTTTCTTTTTGGGTAATACTGACCCTAAGAAAAATACACCCAACGTGCTAAAAGCATTTGCCAATTTTAGAGCTTCGAGTGCGGTTAATTACAAACTTTTGATGCTCGATTATGATGAGAATGCACTTATGCAGGTTTTAACTGACATTGGGCATCCCGAAATCAGAAAGGAAATTGTGATGGCAGGTTACGTTCCAAACAGCGAAATGCCCGCTATTATCAATCAATGTACCGTGTTTTTGTATCCATCTTTGCGTGAAAGTTTTGGCATTCCCATATTAGAAGGCATGGCTTGTGGTGTGCCGGTAATTACATCCAATACATCTTCTATGCCTGAAATTGCTGGCGATGCAGCTTTACTGGTCGATCCCACGCAGACTGAGCAAATCGTTGAGGCGATTCAAAAAATCCTGAGCGACCCAACTTTAAAAAATGAACTTTGCGAAAAAGGTGTTGCGCAAGCACAAAAATTTTCGTGGAAGGCGATGGCTGAAAAGTATTTAGCTCTATACAAGGAGGTTTACAACGAAACAAAATCTTGAATATTATGAAACGCGTTGGACTATATACTATTACCGATTATGTAAACTACGGAAATAGATTACAAAATTATGCTGGTCAGGAAATTCTTCGATCATTCGGTTTTGAAGTGGAAACCATACGTAATTTTCCTACAAAGCCCGTTGAAAAAGGTTTTGCTTTTACGCTTTATCGTATTAAAAATGCACTGACGCAGTCGCCAATGATTTTGATTAACAAGGCATATCAAAAAATTGTTGATCGTAAAAAACGAGCATTGTATCTATCCTGTCAGCGTGCTAAGGAAGTTTCTTTTCGAGCTTTTTCAGAAAAATATATGTCGGAAAGCGATTTTGTAATGACTTTAAGCAACGTGCCAACTGATTTAGACAGGCGATATGATTATTGCGTGGTGGGGAGCGACCAAATATGGAACCCCAATATTCGATATGGGTCGGCACTTGATTTCCTAAGTTTTGTATCTCCTCATAAGCGTATTGCGTTAGCCCCAAGTATAGGTGTTTCTCTTATTCCCGAGCAATATCAAGAACACTATCGTTCCTACCTCTCGGAAATGGCTTGCGTGTCGGTGCGTGAGGATAAGGGTGCCGAAATTATTGAAGCGTTATGTGGGCGAAAGGCACCCGTTTTAGTTGATCCTACGCTGGTTCTCACAACCAAAGAATGGTTGAAAATTGCTAAGAAGGCTGCTAAAAAACCGGATAAAAAATACTTACTCACCTATTTTATCGGCGAAGTTTCGAGGCATAGGTTATCAATTCTTCGGTGTATGGCTGCTGATAATCATTTGGAGCTTGTTATGCTTAATAGTTTGAGTGACACGGCTCGCTATGATGCTGACCCTGCAGAGTTTATCGACTATATTCATGGCGCCGATTTGGTGTGTACTGATTCGTTTCATTGTATTATTTTTTCAATGCATTTCGATAGACCTTTTGTGGTTTTCGATCGCGAAGGTAAAAGTGCACCAATGAGCTCAAGAATAGATACTTTACTACACAAATTTCATTTTGAAAACCGCAAACAAACTTTGCTGGAGCAATCAAATCAATACTATAACGTTGATTTTGCTCATGTAGATGCTATCATGAATTCAGAAAGACATAAAGTGATTGAGTATTTGAAAAAAGCCCTCGATTTAAACCAAGTTTAAAAGGTAGTTTGTTCCTAAAAAAATTAGTCAAATGGCTGTTAATCAACTCAAAGCAGGTGCCCTTCTTTCCTATGTTCTAATAGGTTTGGGGAGTCTTATTTCCATAGTTTATACACCTATCATGCTGCGCTTACTGGGGCAAAGCGAGTATGGTTTGTATAATTTGGTTGCTTCTGTTGTTGCCTATCTTGGGTTGTTCAATTTTGGTTTTGGTAGTGCCTACATCAAGTATTTTTCGGTGTACAAAGCTCAGCACGATGAGCCTGCCATTGCCAGACTCAATGGCATGTTTTTGCTCATTTTTTCGGCTTTAGGTATGGTTGCTATTCTTGCAGGAATTGTGTTAGTTTACTTTACCGACAGCATATTTGGCACTTCGCTCAGCTTATACGAATTGGCTAAAGCAAAAATTTTGATGGCTATCATGGTTGCCAACTTTGCCATTACGTTTCCTTCTATTGTTTTCAATTCGTACGTTACAGCCAGCGAAAAATTTATTTTTCAAAAAATACTTCTGATTGCCAAAACCATTTTCAATCCTTTTGTTATTATTCCTGTTCTGCTAATAGGATACGGCTCTATTGGACTGGTTATAGCCACTACGATTATTAGCCTTTTGGTCGAATTAATAAATCTGAGGTTTGCTTACAAAAAAGCGAGAATTCAATTTCTTTTTACAAAATTTGATTTTAAATTATTGCGCGAACTTTTTGTCTTTTCGTCATTTATTTTCATGAATTTAGTGGTAAATCAGATTAATTGGAACGTTGATCGTTTCATAATAGGACGCTTTCGAGGAACAGTCGAAGTTGCTATTTATAGCATTGCTGCTCAGCTTAATACATACTATTTGTCTTTATCCACTGCCATGTCGGGCGTGTATATTCCTCGTGTAAACGAGATGATAGCTCGTAAATGTAGCAATTGGGAATTATCCGAACTATTTGCACGTTTGGGCAGATTGCAATTTATCGTGCTTGGTTTTATTGTAACAGCCTTATTGTTTTTTGGTTTTGCATTTATTACAATGTGGGCTGGAAAAGATTATAGCTCAGCCTATCCTATGGCGCTTTTGCTTATTATTCCTGTTACCATCCCACTTATTCAAAACTTAGGAATTGAAATTCAGCGTGCTAAAAATCAGCACAAATTTCGTTCGTGGGTCTATTTGTTTATCGCCATTGGCAATGTGTTGATATCTATTCCTTTGGTAAAATTGTATGGAGGTGTGGGAGCTGCTCTCGGAACGGCAATTGCATTATTTGTTGGTAATGTGCTTATTATGAATTGGTATTATCATAAGAAAGTAGGGTTGAATATTATTTATTTCAGTAAACAAATTGTGCTACTTTTACCCGCTATGCTTATTCCTGCTGCAGCTGGTTATTTTATTCTGCGCGATGTAAATTTGATACAAATTACCAATTTCATCCTTTTTGCTTGCTTATATTTTATTTTATATTTTGTTTCAATGTGGTTTTTTGGTTTCAATGACTATGAAAAAGAGTTGATAACAAAACCATTTATAAAAATGAAATCCAAACTTACGAATAATCGTTAGGTTATGAATGTGCTGTTGAAAATTCTTTTGATTTTATCTTTGCTTATTAGCCTTTCAGCAAGTAGTAAAATTTATTTAATTCATGGTTATGGAGGTTTAGGAATAGAAATGGGGAAAATTTAGAAGGCGCTTCAAAAAAGCGGATATCATACTGAAATGTTCATTCGTTTGTTATACATTCGATGGGAGCATTGGTAGTGAGGTCGTTATACGAAAAAATTGATTCGCTGGTTGTGTTTCCATTCGTACACCGAGTCGTAATGATTGCTCCACCAAATAATGGATCACCTGTGGCTGATTATTTTGCCCAATTTAGTTTTTTAAGATTTATCATTGGTCTCAACGTGAATAATTTTACGACAAATGCTTTCAGTGGTGCAAAAAAAATATCCAATACCTACCTGTGAGGTTGGTTTGATAGCAGGTAGTTATGATGGAAAAAAGGGATTTAATAAATTTATCAATGCTGATAATGATGGCGTTTTAATTCCACAGAATACTAAAATGGGTATTGAAAAAGATGTAGTTTTTGTAAAATCGTGGCTGTTGGCTTGTTGTTTGATTCAAAAGTAATAAACTATGTGCATGATTT
>MNZK01000038.1 GCA_001873635.1 Porphyromonadaceae bacterium CG2_30_38_12
CGCGTAAGCTCATTTTCCTGCAACACGCGGAGCACTTTTGTTTGAGCCGAAAGACTCATGTCTCCAATTTCATCCAAAAAAATTGTACCACCATCGGCTTGTTCAAATTTTCCAATACGTTGTTTGATGGCAGATGTAAATGCTCCTTTTTCGTGCCCAAAAAGCTCGCTTTCAATAAGCTCGGTGGGGATTGCAGCACAATTTACTTCTACGTACGGTGCCTCGTTGCGATGGCTTCCCTCGTAAAGCAAGCGAGCAACGACCTCTTTGCCAGTTCCGTTATCGCCGGTAATGAGTACACGAGCATCGGTTGGCGCCACACGTTCAATCATGTTACGTACTTTTTGGATGGCTTCCGATTGTCCTATCATTTGATGATGTTTGGCGACTTTCTTTTTTAGAATTTTCGTTTCGGCAACTAAAATGCTCTTATCTAATGCGTTACGCACAGTTACAAGAAGCCGGTTAAGATCAATGGGCTTTTCAATAAAATCGAAAGCACCCTTTTTGATACTTTCCACTGCTGTTTCGATGTTGCCATGTCCCGAAATCATCACGATAGGTGATTCAATTTGCAATTCCCTCAGGGCATTGAGTAACTCCATGCCATCCATTTCGGGCATTTTGATGTCCGAAAAAATTAAATCAAGTTTGGTGTTTTGGATTATTTCTAAACCAATTTTGCCGTTTTCGGCAAGTAAAACGGTGTGTTTTTCAAATTCCAAAATATCTTTCAAGGTATTCCGAATACTGCGTTCATCGTCGATAACTAATATTTTTGCCATAGAGTATATTTCATTGCATTTATTAAAATGCTGCTATTATGCTAATTTCAATTTCTAATGATTGTCTGACTTTAATTTCTTGTAGGCTTTTTTTGAACCTCATTTTTTAGGGTTTCACAAAGATAATTTAAATTAATAAAACATTCGTTCTAATTTTCTTGTTAAAATGCAAAATCAGTTCTAATTGAGTATTTTAAATTCATCTACTTTATGTGGTCCGAAAAATTTACATATTTAGCTTTAATGCTTGGCAGCTTATTTTTTCCATTGCTACTAAGCTTCGATAAAAACGTACGCTTTGTGCAGTATTTCAAGCCTTTAGCAGTTGCAATAGTAATACCAGGTATGTTTTTTATTGTGTGGGATGTGCTTTTTACGCATTTAGGCTATTGGCAATTTAACGAAGCCTATACCTTGGGGTGGCGAATTTTTAAGTTGCCACTCGAAGAGTGGATGTTTTTTATCGTTATCCCCTTTTGTAGTATTTTCATTTACAAAGTTTTTCAATTTTATTTTCCTAATTTACAATTTAATAAGCAATTACGGATTTTCTATTTCTCCGTAGCCTTGTTGTTTTCCTTGATTGCTATTTTCAATTTTGAAAAATATTACAGCTTTATTACCTTATTGGGCGTTGCTTTTATGTTGTTTTTTGTGCTACTCGAAAAAAGCTTTTTACCTCACCTTACTTATTTTAGCATTGCTTTCGTAGTTTCCTGCTTACCAATGCTTCTTGTAAATGGTGTGCTTACTGCCATGCCAGTTGTATCTTACAACAGCAATTATTTCAGCAATATCCGGTTATATTCAATCCCGATAGAGGATTTTAGCTATTTTTTTCTGCTACTTTTAATGAATGTTTTTGTGTTTGAAAAAGCTACTTTGCTTTTTTTACGACGTAAATAAGCGTTGGCAAATGGTCGCTGTATCCGTTAAGCCAAACACCACCCGATGTGGTTCGCAAGGGAGTTCCTTTGTATTTGCCCTCTTGTTGAATCAAAAAATTTCGGTAAAAAACTTCTGGTTTCCAAAGTCTTAGCTTGCTTTTATCATCACTAATCCAAGCGTGCGAAAGAATAATTTGGTCGAATAAATTCCAACGGTCGTTGTAAGCAAGTGACCCAATTCCTTTTTCGAGAGTTTTCCAAAACACGTTGTAAAGTTCGCCAGCATGCACTTCTTGGCTATTTTTTTTGGCGGCAAGCACGTTCGCACAACTCGGGTTGGTAGGGTCATCGTTTAAGTCGCCCATAACCACAATTTTAGCTTTGGCGTCAACTTTGAAAAGCGAATCGACTATGGAGCGTGTTAGTGCTGCCGCTTCCATGCGCTTGGGGCGCGAACGTTCTTCGCCTCCATATCGAGAAGGCCAGTGATTGACAATAACATGAATTTTTTCGCCCATCAAGTAGCCACTTACCATCAATTGGTCGCGTGTGCGAAATGTTGTGTCCGCAGTAACTAACCGATACGATTTGGTGTTCGAAACTGTAAATAAACGTGGATTATAAAGTAGTCCTACATCAACACCACGGCGATCGGGACTGTCATAATGTACAAGTTGATACGTGCGATTGGCGAGTGCTGGCTGTTTCACCAAATCTTCTAATACGCCGCGATTTTCTATTTCGGATACACCAATAAGTGCAACCCCGACTGGTGTTTTGTCGAGTCCAATTTGCGAAATAGCATACGACATGTTTTTCAATTTTGCATTGTATTTCATGCTGTTCCATTTATTCGCTCCTTTGGGGAGGTATTCTGCATCGTTGTTCGGACCGTCTATCGTGTCGAATAAATTTTCGAGGTTGTAAAAGGCAATACAGCTTAACTGTGATTTATTGGTGTTATGTGACTGATTTTTGTCGGCAGCTTTACACGTAATTGATAAAAATGCAAGTGTGAAAATGAATAATCTTCTCATGTTTGATGTTTTTAAAAATACCTTGTTTTTAAAGTAATTTAATTTCTGATACCAATGCATTCCATGTTTGGTTTGCCATTTTAGCTCCCAGCACTTCGACCACTTTGCCCGAAACTAAGGAGCCTATTTTGCCACAAAGCTCTAAGCGATACCCTTTGGCTAATCCGTACAAAAAACCTGCGGCATACAAGTCGCCGGCGCCCGTAGTATCGATGCAAGCAGCCTCCACAGGTGATATGATGTGATGTTCTTGTTTCGTTTTTATGTACGACCCTTCTTTGCCTATTTTAACAATAGCAATATCGCAGTGAGCTGATAAATGAATCAAAGCCTCTTCGGGCTCTTTGCCCGTAAAAGCACGTGCTTCCTCTTCGTTAGCAAAAACGATATCCACATACGAGCTAATAATTTCGTGTAAAAAGTGTAAGTTTGCCTCCACCACATTGTAACTTGCCAAATCAAGCGAAACAACAAGACCAAACTCTTTTGCCATTTTTACAGCGGTGCGTATCAAGTCATGGTTTTGTACCAAATAGCCTTCGATATGAAATATATCGTAGCCGCGAAACATTTCGGGACGTAAATCTGCAGCTTCTATTTCGCAAGCAGCACCCAAGTAGGTACACAGGGTGCGCTCACCATCCGCAGAAACAAGCACGGTGCAAGTGCCCGAAGCTGATTCACTTAATTCCAACTGTGGCGTAACGCCATTGGCTATCATATCATTTTTGAAAAATGAACCAATAGCATCGTTACCCACTTTGCCAATAAAACCGGTGGACACACCCAGCCGAGCAATACCATTAATCGTGTTGGAGGCTGAGCCACCCGCTGCCATTGTTGGTACAATATGCGCCAAAACAGAGCTTATGGCTGCCGATTTTTGTGCATCGACCAATTGCATACTCCCTTTTGGAAGTGCGAGTTGGTCTAAAATTTCATCGTTGTCAATTTGTAATAAAATATCTGTCAGGGCATTACCCATTCCAAGTACCTTTTTCATAAATTTTTTTACTTTTTTTGTGCAAAGATATTGCATATTTCAGTAAAAACAATTACTTTTGCAACGCATTTGACAAAAAAAACATTCTTGTAATGCAACCTTAAAATTCTTCCTTAGCTCAGTTGGTTAGAGCATCTGACTGTTAATCAGAGGGTCCTTGGTTCAAGTCCAAGAGGGAGAGCAATTTAAAACGCTAATAGTCTGATAAAAAGACTGTTAGCGTTTTTGATTTAGCCTGTTTTCTTCAAAATTTCTACACATGTCTATTTTAAGGTATTTCTATCACAAAAAAAGCGGCTCTACTCGCACGAATACGCAACTTATATAAGGCATTATTCTATTTATATATCAGTGCTTTACAAATATTTTAAATTATTTTATTTAATTTAATTCTTTGTAAATATCAAAAACAATTGTATATTTGTGCGTTAGTGGCAAGCGTAACAGACGACAACGACAACCATTAAACTGACAGACAATTATCGAAACAACAGGACGACCTATAAACTTAAAAGCGGACTTTTTTCCGACACGACAGCCCAACGCTTCGTGTTTTATTTTTTTACCGTCATACGAGCCAACCAAAAAAACTTGGCTTGCAGATAAATTATACTTGGCGTGAACGCAAAGGAATTCTTGATTGACAACGATATTAAAACGAACAACTAATGAGTAAAGAACAAAAAGTAACCAACGACATAAAAGTGCCAAACAAGGATTTGGAAGCTTTGAGATTAAACTTTCCGCATTGCTTTGACAAAGACGGAAAATTTCAATTAGAGAAATTCAAAAACAACCTGACCGAAAAAGAAATCAATTTTTCAACGGAAAGTTATGGCTTAGACTGGCTTGGAAAATCGTATGCACGACTTTTGGCAAGCGACCCAGCGACAACTTTGTTGAAAGCAGACGAAACCCACAACAGTAAACCCGAAAACGCTAACTCTGAAAACTTGCTCATAAAAGGCGACAACTTGGAAGTGCTTAAACACCTTGCCAATGCCTACTACGAGCAAGTGAAAATGATTTACATTGACCCACCATATAATACGGGTAGCAATGGGTTTACTTATCAAGATGATAGAAAATTTACAGTAAAAGAATTGCAAAACCTTATTGGCATTGACGCAGAAAAGGCAAAACGAATTTTAGATTTTACTCAACAAAAAAGTAACAGCCATTCGGCTTGGCTTACATTTATGTATCCACGCTTATACATCGCCAAACAACTACTAAAAGATGATGGAGTAATTTTTATTTCTATTGATGATAATGAAGTAGCACAACTTCAAATTTTATTGGACGAAGTTTTCGGAGAAGAAAATTTTATAGCATTAGCACCAAGAAAAACTGGTGCAGGTTCAGCCGCTACCCGTTCAGATTCAGAATTAAGAAAGCTTAATGATTATGTTTTTATTTATCAAAAAAATCAATTGGTATTTAAGCAAAAACATATGGGAGAAAAAACTTTCCCATATTCAGACGACCTTGGTGATTACCTTTTAGCTCAATTTCAAGCATCAGGTTCTGATGCAACAAGAACAGCCCGACCAAAAATGTATTATCCAATATATGTATTGGAAGACGGAACACTTACAACAGAAGAACCATCATCTTATATAGAAATTCTTCTGCCAAATAAAGTAAACGGTCAAGATGGTAGATGGCTATGGAAGCCAGAAAAATTTGAGAAGGATAATAAACATTACATAAATTACGAAGCAGGTAAAATACAAAGAAAGGTCTATTTTGACCCTGAAAAAGACAATAGTATTTATCAAGTTGAAAAAGCTTGGCTTGACCAATTTTCAAATGCATCAGGAACGAAAAGTTTTAATCAATTATTTGAGCCCAAAAAAGGGATTTTCAGCAATCCTAAACCAGTCGACCTAATAAAACATTTAATCACTTTGATTAATTCTGAAGATGATAAAAGTGTCATAATACTTGATTTTTTTGCAGGTAGTGGAACTACTGGAGAAGCTGTAATGCAACTAAATTCTGATAATTGCCGAGATATGCAATTCATTTTAGTTCAAATTCCAGAATTAATTGACCCAAAGAGAAATAAAATTGCTTTTGACTTCGTAAAAGAAGAATTAAAAGTAGAAACTACAATTTTTGAAATCACAAAAGAGCGTTTAATCAGAGCATCAAAAAAGACAAAAGAGAATAACAAAAATAAAATTGATACAAAAGAAATAGAAATAAAGACATTACAAGGAAAGTTAGATTTAGATGATAAAGGAGAGAAAATCAAACAATTAAATGCTGAAATCAAATCTTTAAAACAACAAGACCTTGGATTTAAAGTTTTTGAAACCACAGCTATTTGGGAAGATTATGATTTTGAAGCGGACGAATTAAACAACCAAACAACATTGTTTGACGAAAGTAAACTCACCGAAGATGATATTAAAGCCTTGCTTATAACCTGGAAAACTTATGACGGTATTGCTTTAACAAACGATTTAGAAAAGGTTGATTTAGGCGGTTACAAAGCTTATTATGGCAGCCGTAAACTATATTTAATGTACAAAGGTTTTACAACTGACAACCTAAAAAACTTGCTTGAGAAAATTGATGCCGATAAAAAATTCAATCCTACTTCAGTTATTGCATTTGGCTACCACTTTGAAAGTAAGAATCTACGTGAACTTTCTGAAAATATGAAGTCTTATGCCAACAAAAAAAATATTGACATTGACTTTATAACAAGATATTAATATGAAAGGATTTAATTTTGAGAAAAACCTCTCGCATCAAGAAAATGCCGTAGAAAGCACTTTGGCTGTTTTTGAAAACTTGCAGTTACATCCTGTTGCAGTAATTGATAAAAACTTTATCAATCCTATTTATAATAATATTCAAAAAATAGGTAATACTTTTGATAATCAAATGTTGCCCTTTGGTCATTATTTTGACAATATTCTCAATCGGCAAAAGAGAAATAATATTGAAGAAAAACCAATTGCAAAAAGCAACATCATTGATATAATGATGGAGACTGGAACAGGTAAAACATATACCTACACCAAAACCATTTTTGAACTCAATAAAAATTACGGCATATTCAAGTTCATTGTGGTTGTTCCCACATTGTCAATCAAAGCTGGAACTATTGATTTTTTAAAATCGGAAAGCAGTCGTGAGCATTTCAAAGAACAATATGGTAAAACGCTTCACTTACACATTGTAGAAAGTCAGAAAAGCAACAAAAGCAAAAAGTCATTCCTACCGCCAGCAGTGACAAGCTTTGTCAATGCAGGTAATTTTGAAAAAAACAGTATTCAAGTGATGATTATCAACGCAGGTATGATTAACTCGGAAACTATGCAAAAGAGTTTTGACAAAGGGCTTTTTGACAAATATACAGTGCCATTTGATGCTATCGGAGCAACAAAACCCTTTATGATTATTGACGAACCACAT
>MNZK01000024.1 GCA_001873635.1 Porphyromonadaceae bacterium CG2_30_38_12
GACTGATTTGCGCTATATACAAAGTTTGCTTGGGCATGCAAACAGTAAAACAACTGAGATATACACCCATATTACAACAAAAGGATTTGACCAAATAAAAAGTCCATTGGATAATTTAAATATTTAATAGCAATTATTTGCGAAAATTATTGAAATAAATTTTATCTTTGCAAATCTACTTATTAAACAACTAAATATAAGCAAAAAAGAAATTCCGATATGCGCTACGAATTAAAAAACATGTATTTATTTATTCCCCTGAATATTAATAATTTAAATACATTTTGTTTAGTAGATAAGGCGAATATATGCGCTATTGCACCTCGCATACAGGAATTTGAATAGCGCATATATTGATGTTGGCAGCAAGCCGAAAAAAAAAGAAAAATAACCAACAGCAACACGTTGAATATAAGCATTTATACAAGATGACTTAATAGATAACGTAAGAAAATCAACGCTTATCAGAGTCAAATATCAGGGCTGTTTTTTCACGAAAATAAATGCTTAAACGCCACATGTTTTTTTTCAACGTATCAGAAAAATCCTTAAACACCAAAGTCGCACGTGAATATCTTTAACATCACACTTTTTGAATTTTGACTTAAAAATTGCTAACTTTGGCATCTAATTCGTATAATAATTAAAAAACATAAAAGAAAACGAGTTATTCGAGGCTTACTCACAATTCAAAAACACCATTTCAATAACAAGCTTAAAAGTTCATTGTTAAGTTTACCGATACCCTTTATCATTTCACACTAAAAAATATTTATTTATTATCTTGAAACTCTTTGTAAACATAGCGATTTTTATTATTGCCTTGCTTTTCACGGTATTGGTTCGTCAAATTGTACCAGAAAACACCTTCGATCCATACATTCTAACGCTCGACTCGGTATGGCAAAAGCCCGAAACAATGCAAGAATATTTCATTGATATTAACAACGACAAAGTACCCGAAAAAATCAGACATTACGACATAAATCTTCAGGGAAATTCTATCGAACTTTGGCGTGAGAAAAAGCTCAAACAGATTTATATTTTCAAAGACAACGAAAAATTTATTGGTAATGCATTAAAATTTGCGGATTTAGATGGTGACTCAATTCAGGAATTGCTTTTCGTATCGGTTAAAAAAGACAGCGCTTATTTAAATATCCTTGCTTACAAAGCACATACACGTTTGCTATATCCTGTAGCAAAGCTTGCGATTGATAAAATTCTTTTATGCGATGGCAAAACCGATGTGGCAAATAACTTTATCGAAACCATTGGGCGAACAATTTATTTCGACTTGCAGGGTGGATATACCATTCAACCACGAAATACATACAAATATATTTATGGGCAACATGGTGTCAGCAAATCTCATATTAACAGTCTGGTAACTCCTTCGACAAAAGCCTTCAGTTACAAACAGGATACTTTTTTGCTGGCAACTTTTGTCCGTTCTACAGGAAATACTATTTCGCATAACGAAGCTGTTAGTCTGAAAAACTCGACCAACAAAGACACCCTCAAAATGTATGAAACGGTGAAACATTTAGAGTATGCTTATGGCGATTTCTCCTCTTACATATTGCTTTATGGCGACAGTTTGAACTTTGCTTTTGAACCGGTGGAATTCTTTGGGTGGACAAATTATACAAAATCGGTTTTGTTGGATATTGACAACCAACCACACATTGTAGCTTTGACCAATGCTCAGATTGATGAACCTGAAAATAACAGATGTAAGTCAATTGCAATTTGCGACTTACAGGGTAATGTGACGAAAAAAATAGCTTTACCCTATAATTTATCCGATGTTTTTTGCGAAAATAATCAACTCGTTTTTTTTGGCGATAAAACGCTTTTTAGTGCAGATAGCAATCTTAAACTGAAAACGGAGATTGAAAATATTAGCTTTGCGCATGGTTTTGTGGATGTAAATCGGGATGGAGAGGCTGATTTTTTGGCTTACCGAAACAATGAACTTTTGGTTTTTTCTTCGTCTTTCGAACTGTTGTCAGGCTTTAGGGTTGAACAGGAATTTACACCCTATCCCGAAAAAAATAGCTTTACAAGCATACATTCCGACAATATTCACTCGTTTGTTTACAACAGCCGCTTGTTTTATTACAGGTTTTCAGTTGCCAAAAACAACATTGCTATTTTCGAATATCCTTTTTTGATTTTTGTATTTTTGCTAAGTTTTGCTGTGCTGATGTTTGTTTCACGTATCAATACGAAACGACTCGAAAAGGAAAATCTCAAACTGGAACAAATAGTTGCTGAGCGTACCAAAGAAATTGCTTCGCAAAAAGAAGAAATTCAATTGCAAGCCAATGAATTGGAACTGAAAAACATAAACTTACTTGAGTTGAGCAAATTTAAAAAGCTGATGACAAATACAGTCATTCACGATTTGAAAAATCCGTTGAATTTCATTATCGTAAATGCCAACGATAAAAAAATACGGCAATCGGGCTACACCATGCTGAATATTGTGCTTAATGTATTGGATATTAACAAAGCGCAAACAACGCAACTTCAGCTTGATGTAAAAAGTCATTCGTTAGGCAAGCTGATTCAAACTGCCATTTTGCAGGTAGCGTTTTTGGCTGAACAAAAGAATCTGACAATCGAAAAAAAGTTTACCCACGAATATGAAATTAAAGCCGATGCTGATTTAACGGTACGGATATTTGTAAACCTGCTGACCAACGCGCTGAAATTTTCGCCTTTAAACTCCAAAATTACCATCCGTGCAACTCAACAAGACAAGTTGTTGAAAGTAGATGTAATAGATTATGGAAAAGGAATAGCAGCCGATGATTTAGATGTAATATTTGAAGAATATAGCCAGATAGAAGCTATAAACTCCGGAAATATGCCTTCTACAGGGCTTGGGCTCACGTTTTGCAAAATTGCTGCCGAAGCGCAGGGCATGCAATTGCTAGTAAGCTCAGTACCTCAATACGAAACCTGCTTTAGTCTTTTATTCCCCATGATGGCTGTTTCTGAAAATATTTCCGGTAAAACATATCCCGAGAAAACAGTAATGAATTTCACTGCCGACGAGCGTAAGCAGCTACAGGCAATTCTTCCCAAATTGCAACAAACAAAACTATACGAAGCCACCGAAATTCTCAGGTTGCTGAATACCATCGAAAATCCTACCGAAAATATCAGTCGTTGGATGCAAAAGTTGAAAACTGCCATGTATGCTTCCAATACAAAATTATATAAACAATTAATTGAAAATGAATTACACGATACTTATTGTTGATGATGAACCGCTGAATATTGAATCGATAATAAACGGGCTGCTGCAACGCAATTATAATGTTCTGATAGCTACAAACGGAACCGATGGATGCCGTATTGCTACCGAAAAATCCCCCGATTTAATTATTATGGATTGGGAAATGCCCGATATGAATGGTATTGAAGCGATCAGGATTTTAAAACAAAACGAACTTACAGCCCGTATACCGGTGATAATGGCAACTGGGGTGATGCTTACTTCTAAACATCTGAAAACAGCACTCGAAGCTGGTGCAGTGGATTATATCCGAAAGCCCATCGACGAGGTGGAATTGCTTGCCCGTACGCATTCAACTATTTTACTGTTTGAGCAAATGAAACGGAATATTGAATTGGAAACTCAAATGGCTATCAGAGAAAACGAAGATGCCCAGCGCGAGATTGAAGCCAACAAACAGGCATTGGCAAACCTTACCATGCGTATTATTCAAAACACCGAACAGAACTCAAGGCTGTTCGATGAACTCACAGAAGTTAGTTTAATCTGTAACGACAAGGGGAAAAAAGCAATCAGCAGGCTAATATCTAATTTCAGAGTTGACAGCAAAAATGTGAATTGGGAGGAATTCGACATCCTTTTCGAACAGGTACACTGCAATTTTTACGAAAAGCTAAATAATCAGTTTACCGACCTCACAGCTAACGAGCGTAAATTGTGTGTGTTTTACAAACTCAATCTCAATTCGAAAGAAATTAGTTCACTTACGCTGCAAAACGAGAATGCTCTGAAAAAAGCACGTGCACGCCTGCGAAAAAAGCTTAATCTCCCAACCGAACAATCCATTCATCTTTTTTTACAACAATTTCTATAAACTAACTAACATATCTACAACCCTAAAGCCGCATAATCGATTGAAACGATTATGCGGCTTTTCTTCACTCACCACAAATCACTAATAAAATGTACCCTTTTTGTACCCCTTTTTTTGTTGTGCAGCTCAGAATAGTGCTGTATATTTGCATTAAAGTAGTTGATATATAAGTAGTTATATTTGCGTCATAATGAATGCTAAACTATTGTAGCATTAACTACTACAATGAAATAATGCCAATTCAATTAATGATTAATGCCATGCTAAACAGAAATGCATATCACAAATCGGGAAACCACATAAATCTCAAAAATGCTTTACTGAAAATTTTAGACGATCTTGATATTTCTAAAAACAAAAATTCGTCAGAAAACAATTCTTACAAACAATCAATACACACGAAAGCGCAATACACTTCAAACAAAGCAGATGACAACAAACAGGTAAAAGCCGAAAAACCTGATAAAAAACAATAGGCACAAATTATAAAATTTTACAATCATGAAAATTTTTACACTCAAAAAAAAACTGCTGATGCTCGCCTTACTATTCGTTGGCTGGAGCGCAACCGCAGCAACCTACACGGTAACCCAAATTACCGACAACGGCACAAGTGCCACTTCAGGCAGCCTAAGCTGGGCAATTAACGCAGTTGTCGATGGCGACATAATAGCGTTTAACCTCAGTAGCGGCGATGTAGTTACCCTTAGTGCCGCACTACCCAACATTGTCCACACCCTCACCATGGAAGGTATTAATATTGCCACCGGAAACCCCGTAACTATACAGGTGACCAGCCCGGGAGTTTCCCCTTACCGTGTGTTTTATTCTAAAATTTTTGGCAAAACCATTACACTGAACGACCTGATTCTGAGCGGTGGCGATGTAAGCGGGTTAACTGATAAATTTGGTGGTGTAATTTCCAACTTATTTAGCACTTTAAACTTAAACCGCTGCGTAGTAAAAGACGGGAAAGCTTCACTCGGTGGGGGAATATATTCAACCAGAGCTAAATTTTATCTAGATCAATGTACTGTAAGCAACAATACTGCAACTAGCGACGGCGGAGGGGTTTATGTCATTGTTTCAACGTCTGGACTTATCCTCAATTCTACTATTACCGGAAATGCTTCTGCCAGTCGTGGTGGAGGTATTTTTAATTCAGCAGCTGCTTCGAGTACAAAACTTCAAATTATTAACACAACTATCAGTGGTAATTCTGCAGTGACCAGTGGAGGTGGCATATATTTGTATAAACGCATTTCTTATGTTGCATCATGTTATGTTTTAAATGGCATTATCATTAACAATACGGCTCTCAGTGGTACTGATATCGAAAGGCTTGATGTTTATGATTGTAGACTATATCCCTTTTCTTCATGGAGTTCATATATCGCTACCAACATTACCAACACAGCATATACCACGGGAGACCTTGGTGTACTGGCCAACAACGGCGGACCAACGCCCACCATGGCACTTTCGGCTTCGGCACCGGCTTATCAAACTGGCACTTATGCCTACTACAACGCTACCGACGGATATTACTATTATAATGGAACAGCTTATGTTAAACTATTGGGAGGAACACCCACCTACCACGAAGCCGACAAAATCCTTACCGACCAGCGTGGCACTGCCCGTGCAGCTACCCCTTCGATGGGTGCTTATGATGGAGTAGTTTCTAACCCCATGCAACTCGTGTTCACCACCACTGAAGCTGGGCAAGCAATTACTCTGCCTTTATACGGAACAGTTGATTGCACAGTGGATTGGGGCGATGGTACGGCTACCGAAGATTTTACAACCACCGGTGATAAAGAACATACTTTTGCTACCGCAGGTACTTATACCGTGGAAATTAGTGGTGAGCTTACTCAGTTTGGCAATGGCGATACACCTTGGGTGGGCGTGGATTATCTTATTGAAGTAGAAGACTTTGGCGATTTAGGCTTAACCTCACTTTCAGGTGCCTTTAACGAAGCAAATAATTTAACAAGCGTGCCGGCAATACTGCCAACAACAGTTTTATCATTAGAATATGCATTTAACAATATAAATCGAGTTACAATCACAAACCTCGATTTATGGGATGTAAGCCATGTTACAAATATGTCGAATATGTTTTCTGCTGCGCTAAACTTTAATCAGAATATAGGTTCGTGGGACGTAAGCCATGTTACAAATATGAATTATTTGTTTCTCTATGCCACTGCTTTTAATCAAAACATTGGCAATTGGAACACCAGCAATGTAACAGACATGGCATATGTGTTTTGTGGAGCTTTTGCTTTTAATCAGGATATAAGTACCAAGACAATTACCACCCCCACCACTTATACAGCATGGGATGTAAGCAACGTAACTACTATGGAGGGCATGTTCGCAGGAGATTTGTTAGGCTTAGGAGGATTTACGCCTGTTTTCAACCAAGATATCAGTAATTGGGATGTCGCTAAAGTAGTTTCGATGAAAAACATGTTTGCCAAATCATCATTCGACCAAAATATTGGTGCATGGGATATTTCTTCGGTAACCACCATGACAGATATGTTTACCGATGTTACCCTTTCCACTACCAATTACGATGCTATCCTCACCGGCTGGGCAGCACAAACCGTGCAAAGCGGTGTTACGTTTAGCGGGGGTAATAGTAAATACTCAGCAGGAGCAGCAGCCACTGCACGCCAAAGTTTAATTGCTGATGATAGTTGGACAATTACCGATGGCGGACAAGCGCCTATTCCCATGCAACTCGTTTTCATCACCACCGCCGACAACCAAAGTATTGCATTACCGCTATACGGAACAGTAGCTTGTACTGTGAACTGGGGTGATGGCTCAGCTACCGAAGATTTTACAACCACCGGTAATAAAGCACATACTTTTGCTACGGCAGGTACTTATACGGTAGAAATTAGCGGTAGTTTAACACAGTTTGGTGATGAGTGGGAAGGTACATGGACGGGTGTAGAATACTTAACCGAAGTGCTAAGTTTTGGTGAGTTGGGCTTAGAAAGTCTCGAATACGCCTTTTCTTCTGCCATTAATCTTACAAGCGTTCCAGCTACACTGCCAACAACAGTTACTTCATTATGGGGAACATTTTACAGAATTAATCAAGAATCAATCACAAATTTAAACTTAT
>MNZK01000112.1:0-19857 GCA_001873635.1 Porphyromonadaceae bacterium CG2_30_38_12
TATCAATTTGGAAATGTTATCCGACTGAATCCTGTTTTCAAATCTACTTACACAGATTTGGATGCCATGCCCAATGAGTTTAACAACAGATGGACATTGCCTGGCGACGAAAATACGACGAACATTCCTGTTATTCCATCGGCTCGTCAAAATAGCGATTACCCCAATTTGGCAGTTGGCTACAATGCGTATAACTTTTCGGATGTACGTGTTGCCAAAGGCGATTTTATCCGTTTAAAAGATATTTCGTTATCCTACGAATTCAAAGAGCTTTCCAAAGTGCTGCAAGTGAGCGGATTGCAACTCAAATTTGTGGCTTCGAATGTCATTTTGTTATATGCCGACAAAAAGTTAGGCGGACAAGACCCCGAGTTCTTCAAATCGGGAGGTGTGGCAATGCCAATGCCTCGGCAGTTTACAGTTTCTATACGAGTTAGTAAATAATTTAATGTGCTACAAATCAATGAAATATAATTTATACATTCCCTTGCTTTTTATAGCATTCGTTTTCGTTTCGTGTAACGATTATTTAGATCAAGCGCCCGACAACCGAGCCAGCCTGACAAATGCTAAAACCATTCGCGAATTGTTGGTATCGGCTTATCCCGACCAATCGTATCAGGTTTTTACCGAAGCCATGTCCGACAATGTTACCGACCGCGGCGCGCAAGCAAACGAATTAGCCGTTTCGTCACCATCAGCGCTCATCAGCCAGCAGGCTTACAGTTGGCAGGATATAAAAGGCGACAATCAAGATACGCCAACGGCTTATTGGACAAGTTGTTACAATGCTATTTCGGCAGCTAATCACGCCTTAGAAGCGATTAAAAACTTGGGTGGTGGTGTCGAATACGACCCCATCAAAGGCGAAGCATTGTTGTGTAGAGCGTACGCCCATTTTATGTTGGTCAATATTTTTGCCGAACACTACAACCCTCAAACTGCTGCTACCGCCCAAGGCGTTCCCTACGTTACAGTACCCGAAAAGGTTGTTTTCAATGACTATAAACGCAATACCATAGCAGAAGTATATGCCAATATTTTAAGCGATTTCGAAACGGGTTTCCCTTTGTTGGACGATGCTACGTATATCGTTCCTGCTTATCATTTCACCCGCAATGCAGCCTCTGCTTTTGCTTCGCGTTTGTTTTTGTACACCAACAAACCCGATTCGGTGATTAAATATGCCAACATCGTGTTGGGCACTTCGCCACAAACCAAAATTCGCGATTGGAATGGTATTTATCAGACCTACACTTCGCAAGATGCCATTTCGAGTACCTACAACAAAGCCGACCAACCCACCAATTTATTACTCACGGCTTGCGTTTCGTTCATCATGCGCTCGTCGTACAATCGGTTTGCCATGGATTTCGGATTGCTAAACACTATCGGTTACAATGTAAACATTACCGGTGGCAAAAATGGTTTTTTATTCTATGGCGCCAGTGCCTACAATTTTGTGTTTGTACCCAAATATAAAGAGTATTTCAAACGCGAAAGCATCAATGCCAACTACGGCTTAGGCTATTCGATGATTCCCATGCTCACAGCCGACGAAGTGCTACTTAACCGAGCCGAAGGTTACGTGATGTTGAATGATTTCGAAAATGCACTTGCTGATATCAACGTGTATTATTCCAAACGGGTTTTGAATTACAATCCTGCCGTGCATACGGTAACTGCCAATAGGATAAGTAATTATATTCGTACCGACCGACCAGTTTTAGCGCCCGACTATGCAATTACACCCACGCAGCTACCTTATATTAAGTTGCTTTTAGAGATGCGACGCTCTGAGTTTATACTCGAAGGGCTGCGGTGGTTCGATATAAAACGGATGCACTTGGAAGTAAAACACAATGTACTCACGGGCGAAGCGTCGCCGGTTGTTTTGTCGCCAACGGATGCACGTCGGGCAGTTCAAATTCCAATAGATGCCCTTTCGTTTGGCATTTCACCCAATGGCAGACCCGATATTTTGCCGGCAATCGAAATTTCACTTTTAAAATAGTTCTTTTTTCTAAAATAATACATTATGTATCAATTAAATAACGGCTATAAAATTCTATTTTTCATTTTTCTCGCGGGATTATTTGCTTGTACCAGCGACACCTTGGAAACATCTAAAATCGACACATCAGCACCACCGCTCAACCAAACAGATCAGTGGATACGCACCAATTATACTACGCCTTACAACATTGAAGTGCTTTACAAATGGAACGATGGACAAATTTCGGCAGGGAAAAATGTGGTGCCACCCAAAGAAGATTTCGTAAAACCAATAATGAGCATGCTCGATAGCATTTGGATTCAGCCTTATGTGCAAGAAGCGGGGGTCGATTTTTTCAAGGCGCTCACACCCAAGCAGTTTTTGCTTATTGGTAGTCCAAGTTACAATGCCGACGGTTCGCGCACACAAGGACAAGCTGAAAGCGGTCGTAAAATCATTCTGTTTTCCGTCAATTGGTTCGACCCTACCAACAAAGATTTGCTTTGGGAAGAGTATATTCATGTCATTTTTCATGAATTTGCTCATATCATGCATCAAACCAAAAATTACGATATCGACTACAAAAATACCATACCCGGCTACACTGTGGCATGGACAAATTTCACCGATAAGGAAGCACTCGAAAAAGGTTTTATTAGTGCTTACTCTCTCAGCGCTCCCGATGAAGATTTTGTGGAAACTATGTCGATTTTCCTGACCAAATCGCCCGAATGGTGGGATGCTCGTATAAACGGAATTGCCAATGCCACAGCCAAAGCAGCCGTTCAGAAAAAATTAGATATAGTGGTTAAATACTTAAAAAATGCGTGGAACATAGATGCTTATCAACTCAGAACACGCGTGAATAAGGCTTTCGAAAGGGTAGTTGCCAACGGCAATTAATTTTTATTTTTCAATTTTATTTTTCTAAAAAAAACATACAATATGCTTGTCATTAAAAATTATATCCAATTCAAATTTCTCGTCCTTTGGCTCGCATTACCACTTATGGTGGCATGTTCCAATCAAGTGGAAGAGTTGTTTCAAGAGTCTGCTAACGAGCGCGTAAAGGCTGTGATAGTTAGTTGCGCAACGACTTTAAAAGCAGCTCCTTATGGCTGGACAATGGATTACACCACGCCCGTAGGTTTTCAGAGCAATTTAGTATTGCAGTTTGCCGATTCCAACCGTGTGAGCATTTATGCCGATTTCGAGGAGCTCATTTCCGAATCGTCGTATTCGTTCAACTACAGTCAGGGTCCTATCCTTTCATTCGATACCTATAGTCAGCTGCACCTGCTTGCCGACCCGCAAGTGCAACCGCTGGGATTTGGATTGGAAGGCGATTTCGAATTTGTCATTATGTCCGTTTCGCCCGATTCGATTGTGCTCAACGGTCGCAAAAACAGAGACCGTGTGGTGTTGCACAAAGCGCAGAATGGCGCCATTCAGAAAATCAGACTTGTGAAGCAATTAAATGTTACCGTTCAAACCCAAAACAGTTTTTTTCACAAACTCGATGTAAATGGCAACTTATGCGACATAATGCTCTCGGCTGATTTGAAGCAGCTCGAATTTCAAACGGCTGATGGCAAGAACAGATCGGAAATAAGCTATACGGAGAATGGATTTTCGTTGGTAAATCCCTTTCAGTTGGGTGGCGAAACAGTACAAAATTTTACGTGGGATGCCGCTACAAAATCATTCAAAATGAACGGTTTGTATGCCATTACTGAAACTAACATTCCGACTTTTAGTGTCGGAGCTACTGCCAATGAACTAATTGGTTTTATGCACGTTGTCGTTGGAAGCAGTTATGCCCTTGCCATTCCGTATTACGAAGTGGCGACCTTATTTACGCAATATTTGCGAAGCGAAATTTTCCTAAATGTGCCGACAAAAATTACCACCATCACGCGAAGTATGGTGAATGGTGAAACGGTCGATACCAAACAATCGGAAATGGCAACTAAAATTAGCTATGCTTTTGTGTTCAACAAAGTAAATGCAGGCGACACCTGGAATAATTTTAACGGTAAAAGCATAACTTTCCCGCGCGAAGATAAAATACTGATTCCTACGGGCACACGTGATGGCGAAGAATCAGCCAATTTGAATTACAATACGTATTCGCGACAAATTGCCACTTTTTTATTCAACTCTACGGGGTTAACCGTTTTTTCGCGCGATTCGGTTTCTTACTTGATAAGCACCAAGGATAGCAAAAAATGGATTAAACTTAAAAAATCTGACATAACAACACCTGAACAAGTGAAATACATCAATTTTTAATTTAAAAATAAAATTATTCGATTAAAATAATAGCATAATTAGTATTATTATATCAATTTGCTTTAAGCATTTGGTTTAGTATTCTCGTCTAATAATCAGAACAAGGTATTTGTTCAATAATTATTCATTTATCAAAAAATAAACAGCTTATGAAAAAGATTTTTACTTTATTATTAGTAGTTGTTGGGTCAACAACACTACTTATGCAAACCCTTAGTGCGAAAACCATTGCTTTCGGTAACCAAAAACTGGAAGCCCTTGTCAAATCCAATCAAAATAAAGATGTAACACCCTTGCAGCAAAAGCAGCTCAGCAAAATACAGACATTAAAACAAGCAGGAATAGCCAAAAGTGCAAGTGTTTACACCCACAGTTTAGATAGCACCTTGACTTACGACACCAACGATGAAATTACGGGCAAAGATCTTTTTACCTACAACAGTGCAGGGAAATTGACCATTTTTATGACGGCTTTTGTTGATATTGAATCAGGAAATTGGTTGGGAATACCCATGTATTTTTATTACGACCTAAATGGCAACAATACCCTCATTAAATCGGCACGCTTTGATGCCCAAAAAAACGAATGGTTTGAAACCACAAAAGCAGAATTTATATATGATGCAAGCGGAAATGTAATTTCGGAAACCTATTCGTACAAAGATACTACGGGCGTGTGGGCGATAGATTATAAGTTTACATCCACCTACGATGCACAAGGAAATATTCTGACGCAAGATTATTACGATTGGAGTTATTACTCGAATGCCATTGTACTGATGGGGCAATTTAAGTACGAATACAAATTTGATGAGCACAATAATTTAACTCGCAAAGACTCCTACGAGTGGGATAAGCCCAACAACGATTGGGTGTCGAGCGGCATTGATAGTACCGAATACAAATACAACAACGAAGGCAAAATATTAAAAGAAATTGGTTATCAAACAATTTTTGGAACCTTGGTGCCCATGTATAATTACGATTATAGCTATGACGCATCGGGTAATAGAACACAAGAAATATCGTATCTGTGGGATTATTATACCTTAACATGGACACCATTTACAAAAATGAATAAGACTTTCGAAACCTCCTTTCAGCTTTCGCAAACCATGCTACCTTCGATATACACCGACAATTATGATGAATTAATACAAAGCACCGAAAACTACGAATGGGCTATAAATGCCAACGATTGGGCTATGAAATATACCACCACTTCGTTTTACGGTTCCAATAAAACAGCATTAGATACGCAAAAAGAGTTGAATGCAACGGTCAGATACAATTCTGCAAACAAAACGCTTGTAGTGAATGGATTGGAGAATTACAACAACGTGGATATTGCTATTTACAACGGACAAGGTAAACTTGTTTTTATCAAAAAAATAACAACAAACAGCCAGTCCGAAAATGTAGCAATGTTGCCACAAGGCATGTACTTTTACAAACTGACAACCAACGGTAAAAGTAGCTCGGGAAAATTTGTTAAATAAGATTGATATTTCAAATTGGTGAAAAAGGCTAAAACTTCAATTTTAAATTGAGGCTCTTAGCCTTTTTCTTCGTCTATAAAATTTAGTACCAAAGAAAAACTATCAAATTTAAAAGTCCATGAAAATTATTAAAATCAAGTTTTGTGTGTTATTTTTTACGCTACTTTCATTTTTAAGTATTTCGCTTAATGCTCAGGACAACAATCTCATGCTGAATGTGAGTGGCGCAGCAGATTACGAAACCGACCGCGCTTTTTGTAATGTAATGCGAACAGCTCGCTCGTGGGATTCTATTAGTACCAATCCTGTTATTCATTCAACATTAGATTCGAAAGGTTGGCCTGTAGCCGATGCAGAAATTATTGTTTGGCACGGTATAGACAGAATGCACGGAACTTACAAACTGCAATTCACAGGAACTGCAACAATAGAAGGAAGTTGGACAGCGACTACTATTACCAATAAAATCTACGATAGCGCAACAAATACAACTACGGCAGATGTAATTATTACCGAGACTGGGAAAGGTGGTCTAAAACTTAAATTCAGAAATACAATAGGAGGCGTTAAAAACGTGAAGATGATGCGCCCTATTGCTCCCGGAAGTAGTATTAGTTATGCTTTTGATGATTATTTTCAGCCTGTGTTTATTGATATGCTCAAAAAATTCAAAGTAATTCGTTTCTTAGGATGGAGCGGTGTGAATGGTTCCAAAGTAGCTGATTGGGACAAGCGCACACCCGAAGACATCCATTGGGGTTCACGCAGATATATGCCTATTTATGGGTCAAATGGCAAAAATTTAGATGGCATAGCCATGGAGACATGTATTCGTGCATGCAATGCCGCCGATAGAGACCTATGGATACAGATACCAGTAAAAGCTACCGACGATTTTGTAACACAACAAGCTACGTTGATTAAAAATCTTTTAAAACCAACACTTAAAGTCTATGTTGAATATGCGAACGAATTGTGGAACACTGCTGGCTCATTTCCACAATCGGGAATTAACCACACGGCGGCTATGGAGGAAGTTGCAGCTGGCTCGTCGCTGAATTTCGATGGCACAACTAACGATTGGGTGTGGGCTTTTCGCCGAATAGCCAAACGTGGTGCAGCGTGTAGCTTGATTTTTCGATCGGTATTTGGCGATGCTGCTATGATGACACGAGTGCGCCCTATGCTCGAATGGCAAAAAAGAGATGGACAAGGCACAGCTACACAGTGTATGAAATGGCTCGATTACTATAGTCAGCAAAACAACAAACCTATAAATTATTATTTCTATGGCGGAGGTGGTTCATCCTATTACAGTCCACTCACCAAAGATAGTATTCCACTTGATTCCTTGTGGACTAACGACGAATTTGATGTAAATATATGGAAAAAGTCGGTTGTCAAAGATGCTAATTTAGCAGCAGCCATGGGTTTGAAATACGCTTCATACGAAGGCGGACCAGGATTGGATGATTACGGAATAAACGTAGATGTAAAAAAAGCGGCTGTACTTGACCCGCGTATGAAAAACTGTATTTTGGAACACCATAAAATATGGGACCAAGTTGGTGGCGATCTATTCGGTTATTTTATTTCTAACGGTAATTTCCAATGGGGTTTTTCTCCCGATGTACTCGACTGGGACAAATCGGGTAATCCAAAATTAGATGCGCTAAATCAAATTTTAGCTTCCAACAGAGATTCTATCACCTTAGGGCATGCTGTACCTTTTTCGGTAGATGGTGCTGCCTTTGATAAATCCCGTTCTGGCAATCCAGCTACTGGAGCACTCAAAATAGAAAGAGGTGAAGGAAGGTATTGGGGTTATACTTTTCATGGCGACGAAGGTGCTTATAAATTAACATTAGAGCATTCGAAAGCAACAAATGGCTCTGTCAAAATTATTGTCGATGGTGCAGTTATTACCAATCTCACGCTCAATAGTGCTGCAAACGATACGGTTACCTCACCCGAAGGTTTGTTTCTATTATCCAAAGGTTTACACATGGTACGCATTTGGCAAAATTCTGATTTGGTAGCAAACGAATTTAGCCTTGTGAGGTTAAATGTTGCAAAAATGCCTGTGAGTGCCAATCCTGTTATTCTCACCCCCGCTTCAAATAGCACATTCCGACCAGGCGATTACGTTACGGCAACTGGCAATGGCGACAATTTAGCGTGGCAAATAACCAACGGTGCAGATGTTATAAAAACTGGTTTGGGGGCAACTATCTCTTTTACGGTGCCCATAAATGCAGCCAACAACAATCAAATAACCATACAGCTCAATGGCGGAGCAGGTGGAAACACTATGATTAGCAACGTATATACCGTTGTTGACGATACGCCTGCTATTCAGCTTATTGATCAAATACCAACGGCGTTAGTTCCATACAGCTATCAGCTTGCTGCGTCGGGAACTGGCGTGCCTTTTAGTTGGACTTCAAACAATTTACCTGCTGGATTGTCGATGACAAGTTTAGGAAAAATTACAGGAACTGTGAATGCAGCAGGTACTTACAATTTTGATGTTACAGCTACAGATGTTGATGGCGATACGAGTACCCAAACAATTACTTTTGAGGTGCAAGGCATTCCAGATATGATAACACAAGAAGCGGAAGTGTTTAATGCTACGAATGGTTGCAGAGCTGCGGGTACAGTGCTCGATTTCGGAAAATTAAATTCGTGGGTGCAATGGGATGTATATGTCAATGAAACAACAACTTACGACATTACTTTTACCTATGCAAATAACGACTCTATCCGCCCCGTTTATCTTACTGTGAATGGTGATTCGATTACTTTGAACGATTTCCCAAGTACGGGTGGTTGGGATATTTATGGCACAACAACTTTTTCGGGTGTAGCGTTAAATGCACTCAAAAACACCCTGCGACTGACAGCTACAACTGCACCTGGTGGAGCTAATATTGATAAATTTGAAGTTAAAAAGCATTTAACTACCGAAGTTAAAAAGTCAAACAATGACATTTTGATTTATCCAAATCCAGCTCAAAACACACTTTTTATTTCAGCTCTCGTGGACCAAATTGTTATATACGATATGCTTGGCGTGAAGCAAATCAATACAAAAATTAGTTCGAATAATATCAATATTTCAGACTTAAAACCAACCATTTATTTTTTACAATTATTTAAAAATGGTAATTTGGTGCACGAGCAAAAATTCTTGAAAAAATAATTTTCTTCAATGATTATTTGTTTGGATATTTCTGTAAAAAACAAGGTATGCAAACGGATAATTATTTTCTATTTGTATCAATTATTCAGAAATTAAACTTCAAATAAACTCATAAACACATGAAATTTAAAGCGTTATTTGTTTTTTTTCTTTGTATCAGCATGCACTATCTGCATGCTGCCGAAATTTCAGTATCACCCATTTACACTGTTTCAGAAATAGCTTTCAACGGACCTTCGCAAACTCAAAATGACGCGAATCTTGATTTTTGGGTCATTTTTACGCACGAAAGTGGGTCACCAAGCATTAAAATTTGGGGATTTTTCGATGGTGACGGAGCAGGTAACAATACTGGAAATGTGTTTAAAGTTCGTTTTTGTCCCACCAAATCCGGCAAATGGACTATTACGGACACGTACTCAAACAATGCAACCCTCAACAATCAAAAAGAAGGTGATTATGTTACGGGTGAAGCCTCTACCAATCATGGTTTTTGGGAGGTTGATAAAGCGAATGGTGGTGGTCGTTGGTATAAACGCAACGATGGTTCGCACCAATTTATTGCTGGTAATACCATGTATTCGGTGCTTAAATATAGAGATTTGACAGGTATTATTTCGGATATGAATGGGAATGCTGATTATTATAAAAAACTTCGATTTATGATTGATGGTGAAGAAGGCTATTTAGGGGGACCCGACCCAGCTACCACTTTTCCAAATGTCTCTTTTTATAATTCGAAAGCCGATTATGCGGTTACAACTGCACTTGGCAAAGACATGGTAGCCGATTTGATATTGTACAAAGCTTTGTATAAAACACACGGCGAAGCTTATGTTAAATATCTTGCAGCTCGCTATGGAAGTTATCCAAATGTGTGGTTTTGTTTAGCCAACGAATGGGACATTAAGGATTCGATTAGCCCAACACGTGCAGCAGCTATGGGACAGCAACTACGCAAATACATACCCTATGGAAACCCACTAAGCATTCATCCTAACAATGGAACTGGCTGGAATACAGCTCTGAATACCACACCGGCTTGGAACGACCATAAAATATCGCAACAAAAAACCAAAATGTTAGATGTTGCAGCCGATTATGCTACGATTAATTATGCAAGAATACCAACCGGTATACCCTATTTTAATGACGAAAACGGCTACGAAGGGGCAGGTGATGGTTATTCGGGAGATGATGTGGTCGAAGGAATTGTTGGTTCTTTTGCAGGTGGTGGGTATGGTTCTACGGCATATAAACCTGCAAAAGCACAAGGGCAATATTCCAGAGGCAATTTCAATGCCGTAGAACATACAGCATCGAGCAAATTAAAATGGTTTCAGGATGCCATTGATGCACATATTGATTTTTGGAAATTAGAACCTGTAACTCTTGCAAATTCCATCTTCACAAATACATCCACACCGTTCAGAGCTTTGCAAGAAGTTGGAAATCAATACATAATTGTATCAAAATCCGCTAAAACAATGACCGCTAATTTACCAGCAGGGACTTGGTCATTAAAACAAATTGATATTATTAACAAAACGATAACAACGGTGAATAATATTTCAGGAAATTATTCATTTTCTTCGCCCTCTTCTCGAGCTTGTATCAATTATTTCCGATTGGCAGTTAGCTCGCCAAGTCCTGTAATATTATCCCCCATGGCTGGAAATTTATTCACACCCGGTAAAGCATACACAGCTACCGGAAGTGGCGAAAACCTCTCTTGGAATGTGTCCGTGGTGAATGGAAGCGTCATTGCATCTGGAACAGGATCAAGCATTAATTTTACGGTTCCTTCAGATACGCCGAATAATGCCCAAATTAAAGTGCAACTTACTGGAGGAACTAATAGTAACGAAGTGGTTTCGCAAAATTATACAGTGGTTGACGATGCTCCTGTTATCAATTCGCCTTCAGCACAAAATATTGTGGTTAATACTCCTTTCAGCATACAACTTACGGCAGCGGGCAATGGTAATCCTTTTGTTTGGTCTTCGGGAGTTTTGCCATCGGGGATTACATTATCTTCGGGAGGTTTACTACAGGGCTCTTTTAGCAGTAGTGGCTCAAAATCAATATCGGTTAGTGTCGCAGATTTAGATGGCGATATGGATACAAAAAACCTTACCATTGAAGTTTTGGATGCCGTTCCCTCATATTGTGAGGCAAATGGACAAGTAGTTATTGAGGCGGAGAATTATTATTCCAAAAATATGAACGGCGACCAAGTTGGCTGGACGGGCGGTACAGCTTTTACTGGTTTTTCGGGATCTGGTTACATGGAAACAGTCAATGCTGGTCTTCCTAACGCGGCAGGCTGGACAGAAGCTGCCGATTTAAGCTACAATATCACGTTTTCGACAATAGGAAATTATTATTTATGGGCGTTGGTTTACGCACCTGATGGCGCTTCTAATAGTGCTAATGTTGGCATGGATGGCAACCAGGTTGGAACAACATCTATTGGGGGAGGTACATCGTGGAGCTGGCAAAAACATGCTACAACCTTTAATGTAAACGCCAATGGACTGAAAACTATCAATATCCGTCGAAGAGAAGATGGCTATGCCATCGATAAAATTTTACTTACAAATGACGCATCACTTACCCCAACTGGAAATCAACAAGCACAAAATAGTATGTGCGGCACAAATGTTACTACAAATAATACGATGGTAAGTAAAAAAAAATCCTTTAATATTTGGGCAAATAGAATCTATATTACTAACCTTACAGAAGCTTCCAACCTGCAATTGGTTTCACTCGATGGTCGTGTTATATTGAATAAAATAGTCAAAAGTTCTGACTTTGAAATAAATACTACCGGTATAGCATCTGGGTATTATATACTTGCTATCCATAATGAGGAAAAAACAGTTCGAGAAAAAATTCATATCCTTTCAGCTAATTAAATAAAAGCTAAAAAGCAAACTATATTCCACAACTTTGTGGAGTGTAGTTTGTTTCATTAACAAACCAACCGCTACAAAATTATTTTTAGAAAAATGAAACCAGCCGCTATCATCATCGCCATCTTTCTAATTTTTCCTTTGGGGGTTTATGCTCAAATTCAAGGTTGCACCGACCCGTTGTCCACAAATTACAATCCGCAAGCCACTGCGAACGATGGTAGTTGTGCCTACGCCGATGCGACCATTACCCCAACAAAATCGTGGAATTTGCCCGAAGTGATGCAAGAAACATCGGGGCTAATTTCGTTTGATGGCAAGCTATGGACACACAACGACAACGACGATACCAATTTGTACGGCTTAAATACTAATTTTGACAACTATACAACTTTTCATTTGTCGAAAGTAAAAAATACCGAATGGGAAGAAATTTCGCAGGACGATTTCTATATTTATTTGGGCGATTTTGGAAATAATAGTTTGGGAAATCGGACAGATTTGAATATTCTTCGTGTCGAAAAACTATCCTTGCTTGCAGGAAGCCCTGCTATCGACACTATTTCTTTTAGCTACGAAAATCAAACTGATTTCAATCCTACTGCCGCCAACAAAACTGACTTCGACTGCGAAGCATTTATCGTAACTTCGGACAGCATCTATTTGTTTACAAAGCAATGGCTTACACAACAAACAGCCGTTTATGCGCTATCGAAAATTCCAGGAACACACAAAGCAAAATACAAATTTTCATTACCCGTGGAAGGATTAATCACTGGCGCAACTACGTTAAATAACAAAAAAATAACTGTACTTACAGGTTATTCCACTATGCTTCAACCTTTTTTGTATTTACTATACGATTATCAAGAAATGAATTTCGATAAGGGCAATAAGCGAAAAATAAATCTCAATTTGCCTTACCATCAGGTAGAAGGAATTTGCACCGAGAATGGGGTAAGCTATTATATTTCCAACGAAAAAGTATCCAATTCTTTTTTAAGCATTTCACCTAAAGCACACGAACTAAATTTAGAACCCTACTTAAAAACATATTTTGGTGAGCAAACATCCATTAAAACTGACTTTGAAAATTCTTCAACAGTATTTTTTAACCCCTATACAAAAAAAATAGTGGTTCGAAATCAACCAACTGATAATGAAAATCTTGAACTAAAAATTTACACGGTATGGGGGCAAATCATAAAAAGCCAATTGCTAAAATCGGATTGCGAAATTCCATTAAGTATTTATCCAAAAGGAATTTATTGTATATCCATGCAAAAAGGGAATCAGTATTATTGCCAAAAAATTAGAAATTAAAAAAAAATAGGAAGGTAAAAAAAGGAGGAGAAAAGCAGTTTTCTCTTATTTCGCAAATAATCTTATAATTACCCTATAGCTAAAAACCTCAACGCTATTTTGAGGTTTTTGGCTTATTTTTTCGTCTGAATTTTATATCTGAATATAAAAAAAACAGCTAAACTAAATATTTCCACCTCTACAAAAAATGCACAAAAAACTAATACTCATTTTAGTCCTTTGCTTTTCGCTGCAACTATTTGCTGCAAAACCATTTACAGCAAATGTAGATTCGTTGCTTTCGGTGATGACCTTGGACGAAAAAATCGGGCAAATGACACAAATGTGTTTCAGCACCATCACCTTAGATGGAAGCAAAACATTGGAATTGAATGTGGATAATTTTAGGCAATTAATTCAAAAACAACACATTGGTTCGTTTTTGAGTGGTAGCGATAGTTATGCCAAATGGTTTGAATTTATCACAGCGGTTCAAAAAATTGCCGTAACCGAAACACGCCTTGGCATTCCGCTCATTATCGGTATCGACCACGTGCATGGTGCGAATTATATCAGCGAAGGCACCATTTTTCCGCACAATCTGATGTTGGCTTGTAGTTTCGATAAGTCATTGTTAGAAAAAGTAGCCAAAGTTACCGCCATCGAAACGGCTCCTGTGGGACTGAGTTGGAACTTTGCGCCGGTTCTCGATGTGGGCCGCACGCCTTACTGGCCGCGCTTTTACGAAACTTTTGGCGAGGACACCCATCTTGTAGCCGAAATGGGTAGCGCATTTATCAAAGCATATCAGAATGTTCCCGAAATTGCTCCATACAAATTGGCGGCTTGTGCCAAACATTTTATTGGTTATTCCGACCCGAAATACGGCTACGACCGTTCACCTTCCGAAATCCCTATGCAAACCTTGCACGAAATTTTTGTGCCACCATTCCGAAAAGCTTTCGATGCAGGTGTAAAAACATTAATGGTAAACAGTGGGGAGTTGAATGGCGAGCCTGTTCATGGTTCTAAGTTTTTTCTCGACACCTTGCTGCGCAAACATCTTGGTTTCGATGGCGTTATTGTGAGCGATATTAAAGATATTGAGCGCATTGTAAAAATGCACCACGCCGCTGCCACCGAAAAAGATGCCACACTTCAAGCCATGAATGCCGGTATTGATATGTATATGGCTTGCAATAGCTTTACATTTATTCAGTATGTAAATGAATTATTAGGTGAAGGCAAACTTTCAATGGCTCAAATCGATGCTTCTGTTCGACGCATCTTGCAATTAAAAAAAGACCTTGGGCTTTTCGAGCATCCTTATCCTTCGAAAGATTTATTGCGTAAAGTCAATTCTGTTGATAATCGGAAGGTAGCCCTCGAAGCTGCCGAAAAATCAATTGTATTGTTGAAAAATGACAATACCTTACCGTTGGGAAAAAATAAAAAGATTTTACTTGCGGGCATAGGAGCCAACTCCAAACGTATGCTCAACGGTCCTTGGTCGTTCGATTGGCTGGGTGCTGCCGAAGCCGACCAACCCAAAACTATGCTAACGCTTTTCGAAACTATGAAAAATAGCTTTGGCGAAAAGAATATTTTCTTGTCAAAAACGGAGCGTATTGTAACTGCAAAAGATAACAAATCATTTCTGAAAGATACCCGTAAAGCAGATATGATCGTACTTGCCATTGGCGAACAGCCGTACAGCGAGTTTATGGGAAATATCAACGACTTAACGCTCGACGCCGATCAGTTAGCTTTAGTAGATGTAGCTATTGCAACTAAAAAACCCGTAATTTTAGTCCTTATGGAAGGTCGTCCGCGTGTGATTACCAAACAAGCCGCCGGAGCTAAAGCTATTCTATTTGCCGGCTATCCGGGTATTGAGGGAGCGCAGGCTATCACCAATATTCTAAGTGCTAATACAAATCCGTCGGCACGCTTGGCTTTTTCGTATCCATTAGCTGCTGGTCACACCATTCCCTATAATTACAAACCCTCTGCCTACAATATTTATTGGAAACCCGACACCACTCTCAAATGGCTTTATCCTTTTGGTCATGGGCTGAGTTACACGCAATTTGAATACAGTAATTTACAACTTTCCGACTCAATTATCAACGCTGCAGGAAAAATAATAGCGACTGTTAAAGTTAAAAATACGGGGAAAAATGCAGGTACAGAAACGGTACTTTGGTACATCCAGGACGAAGTTGGATCGATTTCGCGGCCCATAAAAGCATTGAAAAATTTTGAAAAACTGAATTTAAAAGCTGACGAAGAAAAAATGGTTAGTTTTGAAATCATTCCATCCAACCATCTTTCTTTTCCGAATAAAAATGCTGTCATAAAAGTAGAAAATGGTTATTACAAAATAGATGTTGGAGGTTTATATGCAAAATTCAAAATTGAGAACAAACTAAATTAATGAAAGCTTATGAACAACAAATTACTTAAAATCAGTTGCTTGACTCTTATATGGTGCCTGTTTAACCTACACGGTTTTGCAATTTCGTATGAACTTACATTCACCGCATCAGGCGCAGTTAGCACAATGGGCGATGTGGTGGTTCAAAATACCTCGTTGGGTACTTCGGTAACCGTTCCTGCGGGCAATATCCTTCGGCTGACCGACGGAGTGAGTGGCGTTGCAAATTTATATCGGGACGCTAATTCTGATTTGGAAGTTTTTACCAATTCCGCTACTGGCGCTGCAACTATTGCTTTTTATGCCAATCAATCGGGCGCTGCGAATATTGAAGTTTATGGTTTGAATGGAATAAAAATCACAGCACTAAATCAAACATTGATTGCCGGCACAAATCTATTTGACCTTGGGCTTACCAAGGGTGCTTATGTCGTTCGAGTTACTTTTGGCGATAATCATTATTCTTCTAAATTGTTGATAATGAAAGATTTTAAAGACAATGCAGGATTAACTTTTCGTGCTTATAAACCCACTTCAAACCTAACCATCAGCAAAAGTAAAGCATTGGGAGTTACTGAGCTGAATTACTTTGCCGCTAATAAAATTACGATGAAAGCCATTTCGGGAGTTTATTCCACCTCGGTTATCGATTCGCCTACCGAAAGTAAAACCATTAACTTTCAGTTTGATGTATGTTCGGATTACGACGGAAAGAACTACGCTACCGTTAAAATTGGCAATCAGTTGTGGATGGCTGAAAATTTGGCTACCGAAAAGTATCAGAATGGGGAAGTTATTGCCAATGTAACAAATACCGAAGAGTGGGGCGGATTGGCAACGGCGGCTTGGTGCGATTTTGATAATGACCCATCGTCGGGCGCAAAATATGGGCATTTTTATAATTGGTATGCCGTAAACGACAATCGAAAAATTGCTCCTGCGGGTTGGCATGTTGCCACCGATGCCGATTGGAATGCCTTGTCAGCGTATTTAATCAGCATGGGCTACAATTACGATGGTAGTACAGGCTCAAACAAATTATCCAAGGCAATTGCAGCCAATACCGACTGGGCTACATCGGGCAATCCGGGTGCTATTGGCAACGATTTGACGCGTAATAATGCTGCTGGTTTCAACGGATTACCTGCTGGCATTCGCAATATTAATGGCGATTTTGTGTTCCGAAAAAGCAACGACATGAAAACCTATTGGTGGAGTGCTACCTCAGCGACTTTTGATACTGCCAACACCTGTTCGGTCAATTATTATTGGAGCAGTTGGTATCGATATGCTTCGCCAAAAGGAAGTGGGTATTCGGTGCGTTGTGTGAAAGATTAGTTTTATTTTGTGAGTTCCATGCGACAACTAACTAAAAAATAAATATTAACGTATGAAAAAGAAACTACTTTTTATATTAATAATAGCTTCATTTATAAATGGATATGCTGCTGTAAATTATTTTTTTAGTGTTGAATTTACGAATAAAAATAACACGCCTTACTCGTTAACCAATCCATCGGCATACCTTTCTGCACGGTCGATAGAGCGGCGAGCAAGTTTCGGCATTCCAATCGACTCCACCGATTTACCTGTCAATCAGCAGTATATTCAGCAAATTGTCGATTCGGGGTTTGTGGTACACTCGGTGAGTAAATGGCTCAATCGAGCTACTATTTATGTTTCGGACTCGACAATTATACAAAAAATCAGGCAGTTGGCGTTCGTAAAATCTACGCAATACACAGGCAAAGTGGACCCTGCAAATTTAGCACCTTCGAGCCCTCAAAAAGCAAAAACCGATGCCATTGTAACGGATTATACGGGACAAAACCAATTGAAAGAGATACAGGGCGACTACCTTCACAACCAAGGTTTTACGGGGCGAGGCATGTATATTGGCGTGATTGATGGCGGTTTCAAAAATGTGCATATCAACCCCGGTTTCGATAGTTTACGCTTGCAAGGACGTTTGCTGAAAACCAAAAATATCGCGCATCCGGGACGCACGGTTTTTCAGGGCGACAATCATGGCGCTTTGGTACTTTCTACCATGGCGGGAAATTTGGTTTCGTCCAATTTTAGAGGCACTGCACCTCATGCCAATTATTGTTTGATTATTACCGAAGTGGGTAATTCCGAATCGCTTTTCGAAACAGATTTTTGGGTTTCGGGCATTGAATATGCTGATAGTTTGGGCGTTGATGTGATTAATTCGTCCTTAGGATATCACACCTTCGACGACCCATCGTTAAATTTTAGCTTTTCACAAATGAATGGTAAAACAGTTCGTTCGAGCATTGCAGCCACTATGGGTGCTCACAAAGGAATAATAATAGCTGTTTCGCAGGGCAACGATGGTCTCAAAACCTGGAAAATGGTTGGCTCGCCTGCCGATGCTGACGATATTTTTTCGGTAGGCGGGCTTCAATCGGGTATTCCAAGTAACTTTTCGTCGTTTGGACCCACCGCCGATGGACGTATCAAACCCGAAACTTGTGCAAAAGCAACCAACACCACGTTGATAGAAGCCACTGGTATAGTGAGTTCTAACGAGACCGGAACTTCTTTTGCTTCGCCCATTATTGCCGGAATGTTGGCTTGTTTGTTGCAACATTACAAACAAATCAATCCAACGCCCAACCTATACGATTTCCGACAAGCTGTTATCAAAAGTGGAAGCTTGTACATGACGCCAACAGACCAATTGGGCTACGGGTTGGCAAACTTTAAAATAGCCGACGAATATTTATCGACACTGTCGAGCGTGAGAAATATCGCCCAAGATAAAGCAGAAATATTGGAAGTGAAACAAAATGGAAACAGTTTTACCTTCCTTAAATCGGCTAACTACTATGGCAAAACGTTGTTTGTAAAGTTATTCAATTCCACAGGCATGCAGGTTTTCGGCAAGCAATTGGTTGACGATATGACCACCATAGAAACACCAGAAACGAAAGCCGGTATTTATATTTTGAAAATAAACACCGGCATTAAGGTTGTATCGCAAAAAATTTTAGTGAGATAAGTTTATCTTTTTACGTGCAGATTTCTACTCATCCAACTGAATTGCCACCCGAAAACCGATAGCGGCATTGGCTGCAATTGCACCGTTGGCATCTCTGAAAGCGCTGCGCAAATAGTTTGCACTTGTCTGAAAATATCCACCCCGATATACTTTCGTGTAGGTTTGTGTTGGTCCTTCGGGGTTTACTGTTGGCTCTAACGAAAACTTGTCGCTGTACCAATCGCTGCACCATTCGAGCAAATTGCCATGCATGTTGTAAATACCCCAAGGGTTTGGTTGATAGCTATTTACAGCTACCGGCGTATTAGGCATTTTGTTTTTCGACGTGTCGCATTGGTTGTAAGGTCTGTCCCACCGGTAATTGGCTTGCGTATCCGAAATGCAATCGCCTGTGCTGAAAGGTGTCGTAGTACCTGCCCGGCAAGCATATTCCCATTGTGCTTCCGAGGGTAATCTGCCACCGATAAAGCTTGCAAATTCGTCGGCACCGTACCACGAAACGAAAATAGCCGGATGGTTTTCGTAGCCTGGTTCGGCTTGCCACTGATTGTTCTCGAACTTCATTCCCCAAGGATAATAATCAATCGCACTCGCTTTTTGGGGTTCCGTAACCGATTTCACATCGGTGGGTGCTGGTGGCGCCCAAGGGTAAGGGTCGTTGCGCCAATCGTAAGCCAATACGCGCGTTGGGTAGGTTCCTTTGGGGTCTTTCCCGTTTCGCCCTATGCGGCGAGCGTTCAAAAAAGCAGCAAATTCGGTATTACTCACCTCGTATTTTCCTATTTTGAAGTCTGTCAGGGTTACTTGGCGTTGCGTTTCGTCATATTTACGGTCAAATTCCGTTGTCGGACTTCCCATCATAAATGTACCGCCCGCTATGGCTACTGTTTCTACATCTATTCCTTTATCGAACGGATTGTAAAAAATAATACTATCAATATCTGCTGTCGCTCTACTATAAATAATCGTGTTGTTTTTAATGAAAAAAATCGAATCGGACATCGTTGCAGTTCTATGAATCACCATCGAATCGATGGATGCTTTGGGATACATGCAAACAGAATTTCCTAAGCGCATAACGTAAACGGAGTCAACACTTTCTGCGTAAAAAATAGAACTAAAAATCGTTGTTACTAAAACTGTCAGTAGGAATCGTTTCATAGGAATATTCTGAATTTAATTT
>MNZK01000112.1:19874-21171 GCA_001873635.1 Porphyromonadaceae bacterium CG2_30_38_12
TTCATTCAAATCGGAAGAGAGAACATAGCACATATAAATGCCTTTTGATAATTGAGATACATGAAGCTTTAAATTATTTTCGCCACGCGCCATACTGAAATTTCCAACCAATTTTCCGTCAATAGAGCGTATTTGTATCGAAACGCCACTTGCAGTAGTTGTATTTATTTTTACAGTTAAAAAATCGTCCACTATATTCGGAAATAACTGCATAAAGTTGGTCTTGGATTTGACCGCAGGAATGGATGTCTCAAAATTTACAAAACTAATATATTGAAAATCAGTCAATGGAACATTCACTAAGCTATTAGTGGTACTAATTACAATATCGGAATTGGTGAAGCTAATTTTTTTGATGGCTGTGGACGGATAATTTGTAAAAACGTCACCTTTCTGTTTCAAAAAAAGAGGCTGCGCGTAAATTTCTGAAACCACAAAAAAGGACAGCAGTAGCAAAAAACGGATGAAATGAATCGTAGATGTTTGCATTGGATTGAATTTTTTAATATGATATTTTAGACGTGAAAAAAGATATTGTACCTTAAAAGTAGTGATAAAAAATAGTAAGGGACAAGCGCTTAGAAACCACTTTTAGAGTAGGTGTTTTCAAGCGACTGGGAAGTCGCTTGTCCCTTACTATTTTTAAATCCTGTCTGTATTAGATAATAGCCTTTATCTATTTTGAGGTTTTTCGCATTTTTTTTCGTCTAAAAAATTAGAATTTTAATTCTGATATACGAAAAAATATTTTTTAATGAGAATAATCATCCTTTTTCTTGTTACCTTTCTTTTGTCGCTTACTGCTTTATTTGCCCAAAACCCAATGGCAAGGTATTATGGTAATGGCAATTACCCTACTTGGACCGACCAAGTAAAATGGGATAACCGCATCAATATGCGAACTTTCGATTTTGGCGGTAATGGATGCTCCAACTGTACTTCCGAATTTGCCAAATTTGAATTTGCCCGCGATTTGCTCTATGCACAAGGGGGCGGTGTGCTTTACTATCCCGCTGGCGTTTACGATTTTAGCGATGTTGCTGATGTAGTTTCCGATTCCATTTCGGGGCGCGGACTTATGTTGCGCTCGGGCGTGGTTATTTTGGGCGAAACGCCTACTGCCAATTTTTCCAATTTGGATGGAGACAGGTCTTTACCCACTCATTTTATTTTTAAACATAAAACCATGAAAGATATTGTGGGCGTGGACAAGCCTATTCCTACCAATTGGGCTATTTTGGGCTGCATTCCGTCTGGAACAGAAACGCTGAAAGATGTCAAAAATATTGGAATTGCG
>MNZK01000112.1:21182-48121 GCA_001873635.1 Porphyromonadaceae bacterium CG2_30_38_12
GGATGGTGGCGCTATTTATTTTGGGGGCGAATATTCGTGGGGCAACACGTGGGCAGCTGCTGGTGCGTGGTATAGCAGCAAGGCTGCCAAAGGTTTTTGGGCAAAGCGAGTACCCGATGGAACGCATCCAATGGATGCTTTTGCGGGTGCCAAAGGCGATTATCTTGGGGCAGGTTCGGGTCGATTTGTATTTGGATGCATTATTAAAAACTCGGTGGTGGGCAATCACAACCTCATTCAGTATGCGCGCGAAAAATACGATAGCATTGCGCTAAATACCTATCCTTATAAATTTGGTGCGCGCGTGGGCATTTATGGTTCCAATGTGTTGGTGGCAAATAACGCGTTGCCAAAACCCGATAAATGTTTTAAATACACGCAAACGACCGCCATCACGAAGCAGGACAAATGTGGTCAGGCTTTTGGAAATCATCGTAGCACCTTGATTTACGATTATGGCAAAAGTTTTGGCATCGACGTAAACAAAGGTTTTCTAAATCCATTTTCGAACACCTTATCGTTGGGTTATTTGGCTGAAAATGTGATTGTTCAGGATAATTTTGTGTACAATCATGGCGCCAAAGGGTTCGAAATTTCGGGGAATTATTTTTTTGTAAAAAACAACAAAAACCAACGCGACCCACTCATTGAAAACGATGATGTTTACGGGCTTGGTGCCAACTGGGAATTGACTTTGGATGGTTTTTACGAAAGCGTGGCGGGGGGGAATGGCTGTTTGTCCGACAACCTTTCGCGCTCGTTCGATATGGCTGGCAAAAACGGTTGGATTGACAATAATAACTACGACCCCGCCCATTCCAATCCCGGTAACGATGGCGAAGGAATACTGTGGCAGGCACATGGGGGCATGAACAGCATTGCATCTTTTGCCATTACAAATAATAGTGGCACAGGCTATATGGCTGGTTACGATGTGAGTCAACAAGGGGCATTGTGGGCTTGGAATACGACTTCGAAAATCGGGAATATAAAAGCAGGAATTATGACCGATGTAGCCATTGTTTCCAATACAGGCACCATCACCACCACGGGCGAAGATTTTATAAGTACTTGTCCGACAGGTGTTCCTGCATTCCCAATGGGTTTAAATGTCAGTTTGGCATCCGATAATTTGTATGCAAATATTGCTTGGACAGATGCTGCTGACAACGAAATAGGTTTCCGAGTAGAACGAAAAACGGGGAATGCCGCGTGGCAAACATTGGTCATTCGTCCGCGCAAAAGCTTGGGTTGCCCCGATAACGAGCAGGCGTGGCGCGACTACAATTTACCAACGAATGAAACTTTTGTATATCGTGTGGTGGCTATCAATTGCGACAACAACGATGCAGGTGCAAGTGTCGTTACGGAGCCGCTTTTTGTTGCCAAAGCTGTTACTTCGTTGGGGCAATCGAAATTGAACAATACCCTATCACTTTTTCCAAATCCTGTCGGTAATAGGCTTTTTATAAAAGGTTTAGAAAAAAATGGCAGCATTGAAATTTACAATAATAAGGGTGCAAAAGTAAAAAGTGTTTTTAACCAATCGGAACTGCAAATGAGTGATTTACAAACGGGAATATATTTTATCAGAATAAAAAATACTGAATTTTCGAAGTCGTTTAAAATTTTGAAAAAATAATAAAATAATTTGTAAATGTGTCAATTTGAAAATTTGAAAATTTGTCCCGAGATAGCTATCAGAGGTGTCAATCCCTATTAAATCGGGATATAAACACATAAAGTGATTTTAATAAATGAACTAACTTCTCTCTATTTCCCCCATTTGGGTTAGGGGCTTCAATATATTCTCATGAAACGAGCATTGAAACAGACGTTTAAACCAAAGACCATGTTCATTGCGAGTTCCATGCGACAACTAACTAAAAAATAAATATGAACGCATGAAAAAGCTCATTCTCTCATTTGTTGTTTTTTTTGTTTTTTCACAACTATCTATTAGTCAAATTGATAGTACAGTTACTGCTTTGCCACGACCTGCTGCATCTTGGGAAGTGGGTTTCGTCAAACGCATTACCGAAATATGGGGCGCACGTATTCCAACCTACACACCCAACCCTACGAGTGGAAATCCGGATGCTGGAAAATGGGAATGGGGAAGATTATTGGCAAAAATGGCTTATCCTACTACCAATCCGAATGCGACAACCATGTCTGCCTTTATTGCCAAAGGGCGACAGATGGTGAATGGCAATTATGTGGGTAGTTTTTATTCGCCTTTTAGCTGCGCTGGCTACGCCATGTATTATTTCCATTGGAAAGACAGCATTGCCAAATACGACCCCACTCAAATTGATTTGATTTATCAGGATGTGAATGCTATGTGGTATCGACTGATGAAAGCCGACCACGTGTACGACCCTTGTTGTGGTTATAATGCTGCTGGTGGAAAGGAATTTAATTCGGAAAATTTTCATTGGATGATGCGTAGTGCGGGCTACCTTTTTGCACACGAACTGCACAACAAAACAATTTTGGGTGAAACAAACAACCTGCAACATTTCGATTTTACGTACCAACCTATCACCATTCACACAGGTTTGGCAAGTCCTAACACCAAAGACATTGCGCCAACGGAGGTAAACGTAACCGATTATTTTGATGGCTTTCTTAAAAACCTCACACGAGCACTTTACAATGCCGGACGGGTGGAATGGAATTCGACCAACTACACTGGGCACTCGCTCAATCCACTTTTGACGCTGTACGAAGGCGCAGATAAATGCAACGACCCCAATGGGGCAGCCAACAAAAAACGCGCACAAGCTTGCATCGATTGGATGATGGTGGAAATGGGGTTGCACTATCAAGATGGTTTTCAAGCAGCTGCCGATGCGCGTGCCAAAACAGGCAGTTTCAAGCCTTTTGTGGGCTCTGTTTATCAATATGCCATTCCATATTTTGCTGATGAGGCGCATTACCCCACTTTTCCGACTTCGGTGTGGTCGAAAATTGACCCTACCGAAATGGAAGTCGGTTTTTTGTTGAACAGCAGTTACCGTCCACCGCAAATAGCCATTGACATTGCGCAGCGTAAATTCCCCTTACCTGTCGAAATTCAGAGTGCTAAACCATTTTATCACATCGACCACGGCACTTATTTCAACAATGATGGTTCGGTGAAAGGCGAAGCACCCTACTCGGCTTGGAAAGGCACGGGCAAAGGTCGCCGCTTCGAGTTTGAAACAATATGGTTAGACCAAAACCTGACGCTGGCAAGTGCCGCTGTGGGGCGACCCGATGGTGGACAAGGCACTTATTCGGAACAATGTATGTGGCGATTAGCCGTAAAAGGACAGAAAAATGGCGCTCGTATGATGAGCGGAAATGCCGGCAACCGACCAACTACCGCTGGTCGCTCGCCACAACACGAAATTGGACAATTCCGTAATGTAATGATGCAAATGGTGCAGGATGACGACGATTATTTTAATAAAATTTGGTTCACCATTCCCGATTCTTTGCGCGAATTGCCTCTTACGGGCGAAGGAAACTTTTGGGATGTACAGCAATACAAATGGGTTAATAAAGACTTGTTTCTCAACTTGGGCAATGGCGTTTTTGTGGCAATAAAACCCTTCCCTGCGCCTTTGACAGTTGAATTGAATACGAACTATTCCGAGAGTACCAATCATTCGGCGCTCTCATTTGGCTGGGATGCCAATGTGGTTGGCACCGTAGTTACCGAAGTAGCTACGACTCGCGAATATGCCGATTTTGCAAGTTTTGTGAGTGTTTTACAATCCAAAACGATTACCGCCGTTAATGCATCCACTTCGCAATACACGAGCGGAAATAACAATACCATTAAAATGGAATATGTAGCGCCGGGCACTTTTATGATGACGCCCTACACTTACGATACGCCCTACACCAATCCTTTATCGCCCGCCGGAAGTTACCCCAAAGTATGGGGCAATGGAACGTATATCGACTACGCCACGTGGGACAGTTACAAAACGGTGTTCGGACACGATTTGGTCAACCAGGCGTGGGGAAGTGGCGTGATGACCCTCAAAACTGCCAACGCTGCAGCGCGCACCACCATCGACCCCGCAACGGCAGAAGTGAAATTTGAAGTCAGTAAAGCAAGTGCTAATATGACGTCGACGCCGAAAATTCTAAAAAAAAAAGTTTCTTTTCATATTTACCCAAACCCTGTAAAAAACGAACTGTACGTAAAGTCTAAACTGCCCATTAATTCATTATTGGTTTATAATATTATGGGGAAATTAATGAGTAGCCACACAGATGTAAACCTCATTTCTACAGCCGATTTAAGTAAAGGAATCTACTTTTTAAAGATAAATAATGGCGAAGGCGAAGCGCTTGTGCGATTTATCAAAGGATAATTTTTTTGTAATGGGTATTACCGCTTAGTTGAGAACTATCGCAATTCAGACGGTCGGGTTTGTCATCGCACCATGCTGAACGTTGGATTTCTCGAAGGCAAAGGGTTGACAAACTATCAATTGAACAAGATTCAAAAGATACTGACCCAACAAGTGGAACAGGTTTAGTCTCATTCTCAGAATAAATTATTCAATTTATCGGTGAGCGAAGATGTGGTGGTAAACAAATATGTTGAAACCTATTACAAGCACTTGGTGGCTGAAAAGCGGATTGACGTTTTTCAGGAAAAGCCAATAAAAAAGCCTTATGCCAAAGGACTTACAGCGCCATCGGCTTTCCAAACATCGGTTGCAGTTGTACAATAAATGTTGTTGCCATTGGTAATCATCTGAACGGCAACCTCTGTACCAGCTAATCCACAATTGTCAGCAGCCCAGCTTTCGCCAGCATCAGTCGATGTGTAGATGCTTTCATTTTGCAATAAAAGTTAAAAGTCAGTAACGATAATAGGCAAAATTAAACAAATAATACACTAAGGAATTTGAAGAAAATATAATAAAAATTTTATTTAAAAAAGTAACCCATTGACACCATAAAGGATATTTATTATAAAAATAGAATGCAATTTTAGATTTAGTGCTGATAAATGACTTATTATCGATTGAGAGTAAGCCTATGTAAATAAGTTTTTTTGCTTAAGGCAAGGCAAACAGTTTGACGTCATAACGAATAAAAAAAATAAAACTATCAATGAAGACATTGTCAATAGTGTATAAATTAACAAGTTCCGATGCCTTTGATAATTTTGATTATTCTTTACAAGATTACAACCGATAATTTTTGTAAACATATAAATGCAAATTAACAAAACTTCATTTCGTTCTATTTACGAATCACATTACAAAGCCCTTTACAAGTTTCTTGGATTGTACTCGCGCGATACATCTCAAATTGAAGATGTCATTCAGGATGTGTTTATTTCTTTGTGGGAGAATAGAGAGAAAGTTGAAATTAAGTATATAAAAACGTATTTATTTCATGCTGGGCGAAATCAGATGTTAAATCTTTTGCAGAAAAATCACAGCCGATTAAACCTACTCGAAACTTGGTATGAGGAACAATTGAGACATACTGACGATGACGATTGTTTTGATATTGAACTTTTTTATGACAAAGCACAAGAGGCTATTAATACTCTCCCACCCAAATGTAAAGAGATTTTCCTGCTTAGCAAAGAGCAAAAAATGAGTTACAAGCAAATTGCGTCCATTAAAAATATTTCTGTGAAATCGGTCGAAAATCAATTAGGAATAGCGCTTAAAAAACTAAGAACATTTCTGATTTCACATCCGCTGCTATTGTTTTTATTTTTTTTCAAATAATCAATAATCTTTTTGGGGGTTTTCCGATTATTACTTGTCTATTTAATAAAGTGCCTCAAAAAAGTATGTTATGTTGAAAATTCCTTTTTCACTCATTACAAAATATCTCCAATCGGAAACTACTGAACTTGAAAATCAGGAGCTCAATATTTGGCGTTCGGAGTCTCAAAATCACGAAGAGGAATTTCAACGATTAAAAGATATTTGGTTGCTGAGCCATTCTTTCAATCCTTCTATCGTTGTAAAAAACAAAAACGAAGTGTGGGATAAAATAACTAAAAAGTTACAACCTACTTCTCAGGCTATTAAAACCTATTCCCGTTCTTACATCATTAAAGCCATCAGTATTGCTGCCACTATTGCATTGTTGTTTGGATTAAGTTTCTCCTATTTACTTCAAACTTCCTATGCAGTAAGTTACACCACCGTATCTGCAACTCGTGGACAAAAAGCACAAATAGAACTTCCAGATGGAACTTTGGTTTGGCTTAATTCTGATTCAAAAATTACGTATCCTTCCAATTTCAATGCTAACAATAGAACTGTGAAATTAGTTGGCGAAGCATTTTTCGATGTAAAAAAAAGAAAAGGTCAGCAATTCAAAGTGATTGCAGATAAAATAAGTATCCATGTTTTTGGTACTGCGTTTAATGTCAATGCTTATCCCGACCATAAAAGTATTCAAGTGGCATTATTACGCGGAAAAGTAACTGTCAATGAGCTAAGTAATGACAATGTAATGGCAACACTTCTTCCAAATCAAAAAGCAGAAGTTTTTAAAAACCAGAAACTAATCTGCCAATTAAGTTACTGCAATGCCGAAAATACCAGTTTGTGGCGATATGGAAAACTCAAAATTGAAAATGTGACCATGGAAGAGATTGCCTATAAAATGGAACATTGGTATGGCGTAAACATTCATTTTCAAAATAATAAGAAGAATGACAATAAACACTATTGGATGACCATTAAAACGGAATCGTTAACCGAAATGCTACAAGTTATCAATAAAGTTACCCCAATAAATTACACCATAGAAGGAGAGGAGGTGAATATCATGTATAAATAAAAATCAGGTTTACAATCTAAAATTCAATTAATGACAGGATTGAAAAGCAAAAAAAAAGTTTTATCCATCTTAAATCACAAATACAACATGTTAAAACAAAGAATAAAAATCATAGGATTACTATGTCTTCTTTTTGTGTTCTTCTTTCAGAATACAATTGCTCAAAGCAACTCAAAAATTAATATCTCACTCAACAACTCCACACTCAGCGAGTTGATTAAAAGTATTGAAAAACAAACTAACTACACGTTCACTTTCGACAATTCAGTTGATTTAAATCAAACCGTTTCGTTGAAATCCACAGATGCTTCTCTTCAGGAGATTTTAAAAAAGGCATTATTAGCAAAATCTATAAATTACGAAATCTCTGGACAGCAAATTATTTTAAAACAAAGTAAAAATGCTAACTCGGGTACGCGGAAAATTACTGGGAAAGTCTTAGATAATCAACAACAACCCGCCATAGGGGTTAATATCGTTGAGTTAAACACATCCAACGGAACTATTAGTGATATTAATGGTAATTTCGCTCTCCAGCTACAAACAAAAAATCCAATTTTAGAAATCTCATTTATTGGATACGTTACTCAAAAAGTGTCAGTAGGCAATAATTCAAACATTCAAATTGTTTTACAGGAAGACCAAAAACTATTAGACGAAGTAGTAGTTGTGGGTTACGGTACCCAAAAGAAACGCGATGTGATAGGCTCAGTAGCCAAGGTTACTAACAGTCAGATTACCTCTCTATCAACGGGTTCGTTGGATGGAGCACTGCAAGGTTCAGCTTCAGGCTTACAAGTTTCCAGTGCTTCGGGTAGTCCGGGCGCTATTTCGCGTATCATGATTCGTGGAACAAACTCACTTTCATCTGCTACGGAACCACTCTGGGTTATTGATGGGATTATAGTTGGTAGCAATCTTGAAAATAGTAGCACTAATTATCAGTCCGAAGGTAACAGTGTTGGTATTTTGTCGACCATTAACCCAAACGACATTGAATCGCTCGAAGTATTGAAAGATGCTGCTGCCACTGCTATTTACGGTCAACGTGGTTCTAACGGTGTTATTATTGTTACTACCAAAAGCGGAAAATCGGGAGTTGCAGAGTCTAACTTCAGTTATTCGCAAGGTTTTTCTGATTTAACAAAACGTCCTGAAGATTTTGGGCTGGCTACTACTGCTCAATGGTTTGATATTATGGAAACAGCTCGTGGCAATTCAAACCTAATACCTATTCAATACGATCCTGTTGTACACGGACGCATCAATAGTATTGATAATACAGCCACTTTAACACGCGATCAGGCTTTAGCAACCCAAACAAATTGGGCAAAGCAAATTTTGAGAACTGGAGGTTTCAAAGAAGTCAATTTCTCTACCACCAATGGCACATCAAAAGGATCCTATTTTTTATCAGGCAACTATCGTAGAGACGAAAGTGTTATTAAAAACGAATCACTCGATCGTTTTTCAATTCGTTCGAATATGGATTTTAATCTTACAAATGCTTTGAAATTAGAAGGAAGAATAAATATATCCTATTTGAATAATATCACACCACCAAATGGAGGAGTTCCAGGTGGAAATACCAATACTGCAATGGGTGGATTTAATCAGTCTCTTATAGGCAATGCGCCATGGATGCCTGTTTACAATCCCAATGACCAATCAAAACTTTGGAATACACTTTCGGGATTTAACCTTGTTGCCTCCAACGATCCAGCCAATATCCGTTCCGAAGCCATGAAATATCGTGTGATGACTGGTGGAGCTTTAACCTATAATGTACCTTTTGTAAAAGGACTTTCTTTGAGAGGCGAAGCTTCCATGGATTTAACTCACGACCATAATATATTATGGGCAAATACCATTGTTCGTCGTGAAAGTGCTTACGGTTTCGATGATAAATATCAGTACCGTCATTTGGCATATAATGCCTACGGAACTTACAGTCGGACGTTTAATGACCATGTTGTAAATTTGGTTGCAGGTTTTGAGTCTGAAATGATTACAACCGAACGCTCTTACATCGAGGGAGATAAACTTTCCGGCACATTACAACAAGTAGGTTCGCCTGGAAATCCATTAAGATTAGGTAGCGCTTATGGTGGTGAACGGTATTTAAAAGGCTATTTTGGTCGTGCAAACTATAAGTTTAAAGATAAATATCTAATTGGGATAAGCTTCCGCCGCGATGGTACTTCCGAATTCATAGATGAAAACCGTTGGGCAAACTTTTCGGCATTTTCTGGTGGATGGATACTTTCAGACGAAGCATTTATGAAAGGTTTAAAATTTGTTGATTTGTTGAAAATCAGAGGTAGTTTTGGGCAAACAGGGAATGCCAACATCCCCGCAGGAATAGATACTCCGGGATATTTAGATTGGTTACGTTATGGACAAAAAGATTTAGGAATTAACAAGGGAACGACTCTGTCATCATTAGCCGTGAAAACTGTTTCATGGGAAACGACAAATTCGACAGATTATGGTGTTGATTATGGTTTCTTTGGTAATAGAATTACTGGTTCGATAGCTTATTACAACCAAAAAGTAACCGATATGTTGTTGGCAACTCCAATTCCTATTTCTTCTGGTATCTTCTCATGGGGACTTGACGGTTCAATCTGGAACAATATTGGTGATATGAGAAATTATGGTATTGAATTCAATATCAACACGGTAAATATCAACAAAAAGAACTTTAAATGGACTTCTTCTTTGAATATTACAACCAACGGAAATGAAATTCTTAAATTGAATTCGGCTCTTGATGGAGTTGGCAATGGTATTATTACTGGTAATACACTTACGCGCACGGGGGGCAGTTTGGGTACATGGTATTTGAATGAATTTGCAGGCATAGACTCGAATCATGGCTATCCACTTATTTATAAGGCTGATAACAATCAATTTATTAAAGATGAAGCAGGGGTAAATACCACTGAGAAAAATCCAAATTACTTGGGACGCTATGTGGATCCTGCAACGGGTGAAAATGTACTTTTGCCTGCTACAAATGCCAATACCAATTCAAATCGCATTTTGCATGAAGGAAAATCTGGCTTACCTACCTATTTTGGTGGTCTAAGTAATACGTTTTCTTACAAAAACTTCGACCTCTCTTTTACATTTACTTTTTCTGGAGGAAATTATGTTTACGATCAGGTAACGAGTTTGCTAAACAGTGTTGGGTTACATCAAATATCGGGAAGTTTAAAAGAAAATTCGTGGACGGCTACAAATTCGACCGCAACTCTGCCAAAATTAACAGCGAATGGTAATTATGACGAATATAAAGCTGATGGTACCTTGGCAAAAGCAAATCAAAACTTTAATCCTAAATACCTCACCGATCAATACTTGGTAAAAGGGGATTATATTCGATTAAGAACCTTGCGATTAAACTATAATTTTGATAAATCGGTAGTAGATAAGTTGAAATTAAAAGGTTTAAATGCGTATGTTTCTGCTAATAATATTTTGACTTATGCTTTTGCATTTAAAGGTTACGACCCCGAAGGAGTTAATCTTGATGGGAATGCACAAAACCGAAACTTAACGCAAGGTGTTATGGGATACGGTTTGCCAACTCTTAAATCGATAAATTTAGGTATTAATATTAAATTCTAAAAAAATGAAATACACAAAAATAATATCAGTAAAAATAATAGCTATTTTGGTGCTTTTCAGCACGCTTATTTCGTGCGAAAAAGATAGCAATTTGGGCTTTTTCGAAAAACAATATCCCCAACAATCGCCTTGGCAAAGTGTCAATGATTTCGAAAATGCAGTGATTGGAGCTTACTGGCTATTGAGCGGTAACGATTCTCAAAAAAATCCTTTTATCAATCAGCGTTTGGCTTTAGACGCTTCATCGGATGGTTTATATTGGAATGCTAATTTTCAGGGAGATGGTCAGTGCGCTGAAATATATAACCGAAATAATGAGGTAAATATTTCGTACATCGATTTTGCTTTTGCCAATAATTACATGACTATTGGAACAACTACCGATGCCATCAATTTTTTAGAAACTGGTGAAAACAACAATCCATATCCTTTTGATATTAACAAAGCACAAGTGCCTCGCTTAGAGGGAGAATTACGATTTGTCAGAGCATACAGTTGGTGGTTGCTTTCTACCTTGTATTTGCCTCCCTATCAAAAAGGTGGAGCAAATTCGGACAAAGTTATTCCATGGCTCGAAAAAATCCCCGCTGGATTCGAAGAGGCTATAAAAGGACAATTGGCTACTACACAGCAAATTTACGATGTTATGGTGAGTGATTTGGAAAGTGCTATTACATTGCTTCCCGAAAAATATGATGCGACAAAACACCATGCATCATACAAATATGGAAGAGCTAATAAATATGCTGCAATGGCATTATTAAGTAGGGTTTACCTGCAAATGAACGAATTCGACAAAGCAAAAAAACTCTGCGATGACATTATCAGCTATGCCGAATCATCGAGCTATTATACATTATCTGGCGACCCAATTAATGCGTTTAATACCAATACAGGCGTTGAAGGTGCTGGTACTGAGGTGATATGGTTTTACCTCCAGTACGATGGCGACGGTGTGGGAAGTTGGAAAAACCAATGGGTTGCAGAACGCTTCTCACGTAGCAGAAGATATGGTGATAATCATGCTGGAAGAGCATTGAGTTGTAGCGATTCATTTTTAGAAACGGTTGGCTGGCAAAATCCTACCTCAAAAGAACCTACTGCAGAGGCTTTGATTGATAAAAGATATAATCAATTATATCATAGATATTTGCCAAGCATAAGCAAACCATCAGGTTATGCTACACCCGATGATGGAATATACGAAACTCAGTTTACAACTAATCGTGCCTATGTTTGGGGCGATAAGTATTATCGAGCAACAAGCAACCGTTTGAAAACGAATATTCCAATGATACGCTTAGCAGAGATATATTTAACACGTGCTATACTTCGTTTTAAATCTGGTGATCAGCCTGGTGCTTTATCAGATGTTAACAAAGTGAGATTAAGGGCAGGATTAAACCCGCTATTGGTAATTACCGAAAATGATATTCATAACGAACGCTGGAAAGAATTAAATTTTGAAGGCGATCGTGTTAACTATTTACGTGCTTTACGCATTGATGTTCCTAATGGCGATCGTGGTGCTGGTGTTCAAGCGTGGAATTCACCCAAATGGCAATGGAAAGTGCTTGCACGTGAGACCGAATTAAACGAGGCTTACAGATAATTGCTTTATTGATTTGCAACTAATTACATCTCACTATTTAATTAAAATCCGGAATACCTCCTTTGAAAAAAGATGCGTATTCCGGTTTTTTTTGTTCTGTTTTTAAGGAAAAATGAAGTTCTTCACGTCATTAAGTTAATAATTTATTACCTCAATTTTTCAAGGCTAAATTTTATGAAATCTATAATTATGTAATCTATCACAATTTTGTTTTTCCTTCTTTCAGTTCTTTTTGCTTTTAATCTTTCTGCTCAATCTTACGAAACTGAATTTCAATCTCGCGCGCAACAAATCATCAATTACGTAGCCGACGATTACAAAGCGGATGCTTCGGGCTGGTACAATTGCAATCCTTCCGATTATGGCAAATACAATTGGCAAATAGCCGTGGCTTGTTTTCATAAATATGGCGTAAACAATGCCAAAGCCAATCAATACCTGCCGCATTTCAATACACCCTCTTGTATATCAGCGCGTTTTCATTTCAATTTAGCAGGCGAAACGTCTATTTTTTCAAAATATTGGGATGCACCATCGGTTAAGGCGAATGTAAAAGACTACCTGACAGCCGCTTGGAATAGAACCGACAGCTACAACTTACTCACGTCCGAAGGAACAGAAAACCACCTTGCCATGACGCGTCCGTCGGCGTATTTGTATGCACAGATAGCACTTGATAGTTTTCCGACTGATTTTCCCGATGCGCAACAAAAATTAGATAGCGCAAAACTCTGGATAATGGATTGGTCAAAAACGCTTTACGCTGCTGGGTTGGGCGAATGGAATTCGAGCACTTACGCCCCTTATGGCATGATTGGCTGGCTTGCTTTGTACGATGGTGCGAAAGACCCCGATGTACACAAAGCAGCGCAGGCTGTTCTCGATTATTATGCTTGCGAAATGGCATTACATTACACACAGGGCATTGTGGGCGGCTACGAATCGCGCAATGGGACAGGCTACGAAAGCGTGGTAACCGGCAGCGATTATTTTTCGTGGCTGTGGTTTGGCGATAGTCCACGTAAAATTTCGTGGGCAGTTGGCACTCAAAATATGGAAGCCTCCACAGCTGTTTATGCGGCTGTTTCGAGCTATCGACCGCCATTGGCTGCCGTAAAATTAGCCAAAAAACAGTTGGCAAAAAACGTGATGTATTACAACTCTAAAGGCGAATATCTGATGAATAATCCCGGTGCTGTGAAACAAACATTTTATATTGGTGATACCTATACCTTGGGTGCTGCTTATTTGCCTTACGGTGGTTTTACGGGTGGCGATTCGCAGTTTCAAGCCTGGAAATTTGTAGGAAAAGTTACTCCCGACGAAACAAATGCTGTGAAAACAGCCAACGTCATTGTGGGTTATGGATCCAAAGAATGGAACAAAGCGCGCCATCGTATGCCCTGGGACCAATTGGTACATCACCGCAATGTATTGGTGCAACTCACCAAAGTACCTACAAATTATGATGCCATTTATTCGCAAATACAAACCAGTATCAATAACTGGAAAACGAGTTGGGCAACCGATTTCAACAAGCGTTTTCCAAACGAAGGCAAAGGAAGTCCGGTAAATATGTCGGCTGATGTGAGTAATGCTAATTTCTCGTACATGGCAGTTTGGAAAAAAAATGCTACTGTAAACCGTTTACTTCGCAACAATATTGAGTTTTTCGAAATGGACAGCAACTATGTGGCTATTCGCTCTATAGCTCAAACAGCACCAACTTACGCCAGCGCCACCGATAATTATGCACTCAAAGATGCTGCCACGCAAGGTAATTTATGCGGATTGATATTAGAAGTGGGCTCGAAAAATGAATATGCTTCGTTTGTGGCTTTTCAGGATGCTATTATTGCTAATTCGTCATTGAATAAAGCCAATATTGCTACCGATAAAATTATTTATACCTCAGCTAAAGGCGATGTGTTGAATATTCAATACAACTCATCTGGAACATTTATCGAACCGCTTTACGATTGGGGTTATGGTCCCCTAACAAAGCAGTTAGCGCAAAAATCGCCCCCTTTTGTTCAGCCTAAATGGCCATCGGGCGAAGGTTATGGTCGTGTTGCGTCGTGGTCGGTCAATGGTACAGCGATAGATTTTACAAACTCAAAATGGAATGTGTTCGACGGACCAAATTTGCAATTAAAGAACAGTCTTTTACGCTTAAATGATGGATTGACGCAAACGCTTGAAATTGATTATAATGGGAATTTGCCTGTTTATACACCTTCTAACTATACCAACCTTGAAGACAATAAAGTTCCACTGAACGATATTAAAATTTATCCTAATCCAGCTACCAATCTACTAAATATCGAATTAATTTCTAATTTTATGGGCAGTTATATAGTCGAATTGCTTGACCTCAATGGTCGATCGATAGTGCTGCTGTCCAACCGAAAAATATCTAATAGGGAGTTGTTACAGTTGCCATTGCCCGAAAAATTGCAGGGTTTGTTTTTATTAAAAGTGAAAACGGGCGAAAATGTTGTTACGAAAAAAGTACAAATAGAGTAATTCGGTATCACATGAAGAAACTCACAATTATATCATTACTATTTCTTTCATGTTTTGTACTGAGTGCCCATAGCCCAGTACCCAATTCAACAGCAATCCCTTTTCCATCCCAACAAGCATGGATGGATTTGGGCTTTGGTATGTTTGTGCATTTTGGGATAAACACCTATTAAGACAAAGAGTGGAGCGACGGCACACTCTACCTCAAAGCATTCAACCCCAAAGAGCTTGACACCTACTAATGTTGCGCTAAGGCTAAAGCAGCGGGCATGAAATACATTGTGATTATTACCAAACATCACGATGGATTTTTCCTTTGGACCACCAAATACACCGATTATTCTGTAAACAAAACTCCATAAAAAAAAGATTTTTTGGCTCAGGTTGTGAAATCAGCATGCAAATATGGGTTGAAAGTTGGTTTCTATTATTCACTTTGGGACAGAAAAAACAAATTGCACGACACTAACGAAGCTGCTTATGTAGAATTTATGAAAAACCAAATCCGTAAACTTTTGAGCAACTACGGTGAAATTTGCGAAATGTGGTTCGATGGCTTTTGGCGAAAACAACAGAGTGGATGGAAAAAACCAATCACCGACGATACTGGTGAGAAAGTAATGGGGAAATCACACGTGCGAGACCTGCATTTATACAAGCATGGCGAAACGAAGGGGCTTACCGTTGGCAGATGTATTATATCTATCAATATATTAAAAGTTTACAACCAAATTGTATGGTAATGAACAATAGCAAAACCGCTTATCCGGGCGTGCCTTTGCATCCTGTGGATGTGCGTAGTGGCGAAAAATACAAAGAATACATTCCGAACGACCAAAAAGTATGGAAATGGTTGGGTAATGATGTCTATTTACCCATGCAAATTGAAACCACCATGTCGGTAAAGGGAAATGAGCAATTTCCGTCGAGCAATTGGTTTTGGCACGAGGGAGATAAATCGGTAATGGATAAAAGCGCAATTTTAAGATACCTTAATATTGCAAAAAAATGAACGCTAATTTTCTGCTTAATTTTGGACCCATGTCGAATGGTAAACTTCACCCCCAAGATATTGAAATTTTAAATAGTTTAAGGCAATAATTATTTTCCAATACTTAGGGCAATCCTATTTATATTTCGTCATTAAATTACTAACTTATAAATAAAATCAAATGAAAAAAACAACACTACTCTTCGTTACTGCAATTTTTTGCAGCACTTTCACTTTTGCGCAATGGGCAAAAATGGACCTAACCCTTTCGGGTGGCGGCACTATTAGCAATGCTGTCAATCAGTTAGCACTGGATAATGGAAAATTATACGCCGCTACTGCCGATGGTATTTTTGAATCGGCTACTGCCAACGGTGCCGACTGGACACCTTTCGGTTTGCAAGGCAAGCGCGTTTTTATGATGAGCTTCGCTACTCAAAAATTTGCACTCACTGCCGAAACTGCTGCCGACGATGCCACTAAAAAAACACTTCAACTTTACAAACTGAATGGAGCTAACTGGGAATTAACTAATTTTAATCCAACTAAATTAGCTGTTTTTGGTACTGCACTTGACAATCTGATCAATTTTGCCCAAATAAACGACGGAACAAACAATGTTGTTGTTGTTCCTACTTGGGGTAATGGTATTTGGCGATCGACAGATGGTGGTGCTAACTGGACGAAATCCGATTATGCTGCTTGTCCTGACGCTGCCGAAAATGCGCTATCCTACAAAAAAGTGCCTGGTATTTACTCTTTTCCCGGCGATGCAACTCTTTACGGTACCGACAAACCGAGTGGTGGTAGTAACGGCTATCAAAGTAACATTCAATATGTTATTTATTCCGAAGATTTCGGTGCTACGTGGAAAAACCTTCCTGTAGCTAATTTCTTCAATCCTTGGGCATTTCACAAACGCAAAGTAGGAGGTGAAACCTTTTTTTACTGGGGCGGTAAAGATGGAAACCAAGGAGCTATATGGCGTTCGGGTGATGCAGGACTTAATTGGGATGCCTCTTTAACAAGCGGCGTTGAGTACTGGGATAATCGTCGGATTATTGGTGAGGATGATGGTCCGCTCTATATCATGTGTAGTGTAAACAATGTCTATGTATCCACCGATAATGGCGATAGCTTTTTACTTGTTGGAGCGGGTATTGTCATTCCGGAAACTAAACCTGCACCTGCCGGCGAACCATTTTTCCTGACAAACTTAATAAAATCAAGTAGCAAATTGTATTTATCAACCTACAACGATGGTATTTATCAATTTGCATTAGCTGCAAATGCTTTAAAAAATACGAAGATAAATAACCTTGAAATTTACCTAAATCAGGATCAAAGCGAGCTGGCTGTAAATGCTGAAATTGGTTCTCAAATTTCAATTTATTCAATAACTGGCAAATTGTTGAAATCAGTTTTTTCTGATAATATCACATCGAAAATGAGCATTAATGAATTATCATCTTCGGTGTATATAGTTAAGGCTGTAACTACTGATGGTACTCACTCGATAAATCGTTTCATAAAAAAATAATTCAAAATCAATAACAATTTAATTTTATTATTATCATGAAAAAAATTACTTTATCAATGGTGCTTCTAATTGTAAGCACAGTTTTTATTTACGCAGGAACTTGGCAAAGTTTAAATCTAACAAAAGCTGCGGGAGGAACTATCAGCACCGATATTAATATGATGGCATTGGATGGAGGTAAACTTTATGTGGCTACGGGCGATGGTATCTGGGTTTCGCCTTCGGCTAATGGTGGCGACTTTGAACCTTATGGTTTACAAGGAATGGCTGTCACTCACTTAAGTTTTAAAACCCTAAAATTGGCTGTCGTGAGTATTACGGCTCAGGACGATGTAACAAAAGTTGCCAATAAACTTTATAAACACAATGGAACAAGCTGGGAACTTACTAATTTTAATCCCGCTTCCGCAAGCACTTTTGGAGGTCCCTCTGCTAATTTTGACCAAATACAGGATGGAGCGAATAACACAGTTATTGTTGTTCCTACTTGGGGTAACGGAATTTGGCGTTCAGTTGATGGTGGCGCTGAGTTTACACAATATGCTTATGGTACAAATGACGCTGGGACTGTTTATAAGACGGTTACTGGTATTTGGGCGTATGGAAATAAACTGTATGGAACAGACAAAACAACAGGTAGCGCGCAGTATTTGCTTACCTCAGCCGACTATGGCGTTAGTTGGTCAAATGTTTATGCTGGAAATTATTTTAATCCACGTGCTTTTCACGCTCGTAAAGTAGGCTCTACTGATTTTTTATATATGGGTGGCGATAGTGATAACGGCGAAAAGGGAAGCTTGAATTTTTCTGAAGATGCTGGAGCAAATTGGAATGGCTCATTCTCTGTAGGTACAGATTTTTGGTTTACAAACAAAATTATTGGAGAAAATGATGGTCCATTGTATATTTCGTGCAGCAAAACCAATGTGATGGTATCAAACGATAATGGAGAAACTTTCGCACCAGTAGGTACAGGTATTGGAATTATAGCCAATCCTCCAAAAGGCTACATTAGCGATATAGTAAAATCAGACACCAAACTCTATGCCTCTACGCGTACTGTAAATGGCATTTATGTATATGACCTTACTAACACCGCAGTAAATAACACAAAAGCTAATTCGCTTTCTATGAATTTGAATGCGAATCAAAATGAATTAGTTATTAATACGACACTTGGTTCTAAAATATCAATTTATTCGGTAACAGGTAAATTAGTAAAATCAATCACTTCTATCGATGCCAAAACAACTGTAAATATTAATGATTTGAATGCAGCTGTGTATGTGGTAAAAGCAATATCAGCCGAAGGAAAATTGTCAACCAATCGTTTTGTAAAAAATTAATCAATATCTAATTTTATATCCATCATGAAAAAACAATTTTTTATTGCTTTGCTTTGCCTAATTTTAGGTAGTGAAGTATTTTCATCAAACAACCCGATTGCCGATTTCTACAACGGTGTCGAAGGCTATCCTGTATGGATAAACGAAGTGAACTGGAGCAATATCATTACCATGACCAACCAGACCTCAGGTGCTGCCAACTTTGCCGAGTTCAAAGCCAAACGCGATAATTTATATGCGCAAGGTGGCGGTGTATTATATTATCCTGCAGGAACTTATATTTTCGATATTCCTGATGGACCAAACGACGAAGGTTTAATGCTCAAAAAAGGTGTTGTTATTTTGGGAGAAACACCTGCTACTGATAAAGTAGCGGTTACAGGAAAAAATACCACTGCAGGTCAAGAAAATATAGGTAATCATGGATTGGGGTCTATGCCCACTAAATTTAAATTTACTCGTCGCTTATCCGAATTTGGGACCGCAAATGATAGTATTCCGAAAATGTGGAACTGTATCGGTCAAACGAAAGGTGCTAACGAAACAAGTTTAGGACAAAATTCACACATGGGCATTGCCTGGATTGAAATGGAATTTGGCTACATTTATTTTGGAATGGACTTTGCCGATGGTTGGGCAGCAACTTGGGGCACTGCTACAAGCTCATATACAGGTGGCGCAGGAAAACAATTATTAGGTTGGCAAGATAGGATTCCAAACGGAACACACTTTATGGATCCGTTTTCTGCTACTAAGTCATTTGGTGCGGCAGTATCAGCTGCTCCAAGCAAAATATTTGTTTTTGGAGTGAAAATGACGAATTGCACTCCCCCAAACTATGTATGTAATCGTATAAAGCAAGCTAAATGGAAACAAGAAAATGGTGGTTGGCGTTTTGGTGCTCGTATTGGTATTGATGCCAAAAATGTATTTGTGGCTAACAATGTAATTGATTTTCCTACTGCTGTTTTTAGTTATCAGGCACCTACGAGTGCTTATAGTAGTACAGATGTAACCAAATTTAAATGGTTATTGTACGATTATGCCAATGCTATTGGGATTGATGTAAATAAAAACTTAGTTTCAGCTTGTGGCAATCGTGCGCTTATTAATCAAATGGAAGGTTTTTACGAACCTAATGTCATTATTCGCGACAACTGGATTTATAATCATGGAAATAAGGGGATTGATGTAGCCGGAACATGGGTAGTTGTGAAAGGGAATGTGAATTACCGTCATCATTTAGGTTTGTCTGACCCCTATTCCTATTTAGCGACTGACAACAACAAACAAACACATTATGCTTTTGATGGTTGGAATTATAGTATCGCCGAAAGTTCATCCGATTTATTAGCTCGTTTTATCGATTATGGTGGTCATAACGTTTGGTTCGATGATAACCGCTGGTGTGGTACCGGTTCAAAAGGAAATGATGGCGAGGGTATTCTGGCACAACGAAACAATGGTATTGAAGTGTATTCCGTGGCTATAACCAATAATAAACAAGCTAATTTGAACTATGGTGAAGCAGGTTATATCGGACCTTATGATGTCTATGTGGTTGGTTTGTTTCAAGGATGGAATAACATTATGGGTAGTGTCGGTGCCAAAATATGCACGGCATCAGGTAAACCCAACTATGGTCAGGATATTGCCAATATCGAAAATTATGGATTGGACGGCTCTACTCCAAGTCCAATCGAATGTGGAATGGCTTCAGTTAATACGGCTAGTTTATCTGAGCCACAAGATTGGCAATCAGGCTGTCCGACAAACGACCCAACCATTCCCTCTATTTCAAAATTGATTTATAATGCTTCAACTTCAGCTGTTGAAATTGAATGGACAGATGTGGCAAACGAATCGGCTTACCGAGTGGACAGACGTAAAGTTGGCACACAAGATTGGTACACCATCGCTTTCCGTCCACGCACCGAAACATTTAAAGATAATTCCGTTACATTGACAAAACCTATTGCCAATACTGGTAATGGCATGGATGCGAGTAGTTATCCATTACAAGTAAATACGATCAATCTTCGTAATTGGAATGACTACACAGCTGTAAATGATAATTATGAATACCGTGTTGCTGCTATTAAATGTACTAACGACGATGCAACCTTTGCTACTGCTGCGCAAGCAGTTAGTACTTCCATAATTTACTCTCCAACAGCGTTGATAGTTCCTATTTCGGTATATCCAAACCCTGTTAAAAACGCAGCAACTGTATCTTTTAATTTGAATAAAGGTACTACGGCTAACATTACATTGTTGGATTTGAATGGGAAAATGGTGAAGGAAATTGGTACTAAACTAACGAATACGGCTGAATTCAGTACAGAAAACATTACAAACGGTATGTATTTCATACGCTTAATCGATTCCAAAGGTCAATCGAGCACAACAAAAATTCTTATTCAGAAATAGAACATTACACCCCTCATAAAACTAAATGAGGGGTGTAATTCATTTTTATACTTCACTTTAGGATTTTTTTTTCTAAAACTTTCCAAATAGTTTTTCAGTATGTGTAGAATTACCTTCACAACCTTTTTTGTCGCCTTGTGTTTAAGTGTATATGCTACACCTATACGATTTACTGCTACCTATTTGGGCGGTAGCGCAGCCGACGAATTGCTCGATGTGGCTTATGCTCCTGATGGTACGCTGGTAGTGGCGGGTTCAACCGTGAGTACCGATTGGAGTTTTCCGTCAGGTACACAAAGTCATGTTTTAGGAACTGAAGGTGCTGTCTCGTCAACTATTTTTATTGCACGCCTTTCAAACGACGCCAAGCAACTGTTAAGTTTTACCCGCTTCGCCTATGGTTCAGTAAAATCAAAAGATGTTCGCATTGCAGTTACTGCAAATGGCATTTATGTCGTTGCAGTAGGTTACGAACTATTCAAACAACTGCCCGGATTCGATGGTAAGTTAGATGATGTGGCGGGGCAAAAGCCTTTTGTTGCACGTCTGTCGGTCGATGGAAGTACGCTACTGAATGCCACTTATCTGGGTGGAGGCGATTCCGACCGTGATGTGAATGATGTGGATGTTTTCCCCAATGGCGATATTTGTGTAAGTCATGATAGCGGAAGTGGACTGGGAAATGGAATTATTTCACGAATAAACTCCGATTTATCCAATTCTATCTGGTCAAAAACCTACACCGTTTGGTGTGGCGAAGCACGCCTGAATGCTGTGGCAGTTAGTCCTGATGGCGATATGGTTTATGTGGGCGGTTATGGTATGGGGCATACAGGAAAAGAACCATACAAAGACCCGCTTTTATTTGCTTTCAATGGTTCGGACGGCACACAGCGTTGGAAAAGAGGCACAGACAATCGCGATTATGGTGTTTTCAACTTTCCTCAGGATTCCATTGGTGCAAACAGGTTGATTTCCGACAGTCAAATCAATGTGCTTGGGACAGACAATCAAGGGAATGCAATCACAGCTGGCTATTCCGATGGTGGTGCAACCGTATTTACAAAAGATCCTTGGTTTGGTGGTTATTCTGTTTTTGAAGGTGCTTCCTTGCCTGCAACGGTACAGGATGGCGATTCGTTTTCGGGATTTTCGGGGGCTACCTCGGTTTCAACTGCCGGACGAATGGATAAAAACGGCAACTGGATTCGTTCGCACCGGTTTAAACCAACAAGTATCTGGAACGAAATGTATGGCGTGTGTGCCACAAGCGACGATAAGATTTTTTTTGTTGGGAAATCTGTTAGTTTACCCGAAATGAACAATTGGGACATGGCAAGTGGAGCCGGTGCTGTATTACTCAAAATGGATATGGATGCTGCCGGTGGTAATCGTCGATTTGTAACGCATATAGCCGGTGTCGATGCCCTCAATAAAATTGCCCGCGACCGCTCAAGTTATCGTTATGCAGTGGTGGGAAGAGCCAAAACAACTGATGTATATACCGTAAATGCTGTTCAAACAACTTTTGGGGGTGGAACAACAGATGGCTATTTGCTCGTTCTGGACGACAATGAAAAGCCTTCTTCTACGTCCGTAGAAATTACTACTAATGCAGATGTAGATGTTAAATTTGGCACCAAAACCAACAATAATTACGGTGCCGCTCTTGTGGCTCAAGCAAAACGCCGCGACAGTCGCCCCGATGAGACATCGAAAATGTATATTAAATTCGACCTTTCAGGCATTACAGAACCTATTCAACGTGCCAAATTACAGGTTTATAAACCCGAAAAATATAGCGCTGGATATCTTACAGTTTACGCACTCAAAGAAGGAAATGAAACCTGGGCAGAAAACACTATTACCTGGAACAATGCACCTGGCAATCTAACAGCGTCGCCTTCGTATATGGATATGACCAAAGTAGATTCGATAGGAAGTTGGCAAATAAAAAGCTCAGGGTCGGCACAGGTTGAAACCTTTGAATCGGCTGTATTTTCGCAATACATCGAAAATGCCCGCCTGAATGGAGATAAGTCGGTTACGTTGGTACTAACGTCATACAATCCGGTAGAGCAAGACAAAGCTGCGCTGCAGGCCGCTACAAAAGAAAACACGTCGTCGTTTATGCCTCCTCGCCTGCAAATCGAATTGGCACCCAAGGCTTCGGTATTGTCCGAAATCCTTTTTTACCCCAATGTATTGACTTTAAAAATTGGCGATTCCAAAAAAATTCAAACTATCAGTGTCGATCAGTATGGCGCTCAATTGCTTGCAACGGTTTCCTTGTCGGTTGATAAAGATGGGGTTCTGTCCAACGATGGCATGTTTACAGCAACCAAAGCAGGTGATTTTGTTGTTACCGCAAGTTCGGGCAATGTGTCGAACCAGTTGACAGTTGTAGTGAATCCGGACTTAACAGCTACGAACAAAATTATTGCAACCAATAACCCGATAATTGTTGTAAAAAATAAAATGATACAAATTCGTTGGGAAAACCACGAAAATTTCAATGTCGAAATACTGAATGCAATGGGAGAGGTAATGATAAGCAGAAGGGTTCAGTCCAATACTTTTACAGAGATATCGACTCTGAATAAAGGAATTTATATAGCACGATTAAATAAAGATAATTACAAAACACAAACGAAATTTATTCTTCGATAAAATAATTATTAGCCAATGAAAAGGATTTTTGCAAAATTAGGCACTTTCATTTTTTGTATTTTTATTAGTCAGTCAGAGATATTATTTTCCCAAACTAACTCAGTATTATTCGACGCATGGAAAGCCAATCCAGCTACTGCGCTTTTGCCTGATTTCAGTTATGCAGGTTATGGCTATGGCGAACAGTTGCCACCCATAGTGCCCGATGGTGCACTCCCTGTTTTTAATGTAAACGATTTTGGAGCTATACCTGACGATGGACTTCCCGATATGGCAGCCATTGAGAATGCCATTGATGCAGCTACCAAAGCGGGTGGTGGCATAGTGAAGTTTGGTGCCGGTACGTATAATTTAGCACAAATTACCAATGAGATGAACGGCTCTAAAGTGCGCTCTATTATTGTGCGCGCAAGTAATATTATCCTCCGTGGTGCAGGTTCGGGCGTGGGTGGAACTGTTATTTTCGAAAACGCTGCCATCTCCGAATATGGCTCCTTTGCTGTGCCTAATATTGTTAATTTTGCAGCGCCTGAGCTCAAAGGCATGGAGCATACCTACGGTTTACACGAGGGCGATCCACTCACCAATGACTGGTGGTTTTCTGTCGATGCCACTTACGAAGCTTTCCGATTGGAAAACACGGATGATTTTTTGTCGCTCGCCACTTCGGATGCACCACGCCAAAGTAAATCAATCGATGTTGCCCATCCTGAAAAATTCTTTGCTGGGCAATTGGTTTATATTAATATGACCGACCCATTGTATCACAATGAGTTTTTTGCCCCTTGGGATCCAAGTCTTTTTAGTGTCAATAATCTCAAAAAAGTCCGTCGTGGACGTCAGATTATGACTGTACAATCTGTTTCCGGCAACACCATTACCTTCAAAGAACGCCTTCGTTTGGATTATAAAGCGCAGTACAACATTGTGTTAGCGCAATATCGTTATATTCAGAATGTGGGTTTGGAAGATATGTGCTTCGAATCGGCTACCTACGTTGACCAATCCAAAACACGTCCACGTGCCAGTGGTGTTTTATTTACCAATGTCTATAATGGTTGGGCGAAAAATCTCAAATTTGTAAATGTGGGCAGTGCTTTGTCGCTCTCGCAATGTAAAAACGTAACCGTGGACAATTGCCAGTACGATATCACAGCTGCTGAACCTTTGGAACGCTACACTGCCGGTTTTCACAATTCATTCAAAATGCTTGCCACCACCAACGATTGTTTGATTAAAAACCTTTCGTACGGGGTGCGCCCCAATTGGGGTCCCAGCTTGCAGGAGTCTGCCAGTGGTAATGTCTTTTTGGACGTTGTGCTTTGGAACGGAGACGCCGGCGTGGGTGGATTCAACGATTTGCACGGTGGGGTGCCTTATTCAAATCTTTACGACCGTACTACAAACGGTTATATGATTCGCTGTGGGGGAGTGGTAGGGCTCATCAATGGAGGTCCTTACAATACCTGGTGGAATTGGAATGGAAAAAATAATGTAACGACCAACAGGAATTTTCCGGTTTTCAAGAACGATTCAACCACATACGATATACGATTTGTAAAACCAATCATTGTGGGTTATCGCATGCAAAACACTACTGCGAGTGTAAGTTATGTAACCGCATCCGATGGAAGTCCTGCCTATAAACCCGAAGTTACCACCGAGTCGATAGGAACTGAAGTAAATCCGTCATCGCTTTATTTGGCACAATTAAACGAACGCTTCGGTGCGCCCGTTGCAGGCAATTATGCCATTATTACAGGTGCAAATCAGCTATTAATCAATACAAATTACAGTTGGTCGGCTGCCAATTCCGTTGGTACAGGGCTTTCGTACAGTTGGAAAATCGATGGAGCTAACGCAGGCGTCGGAACCACTTTTTCATATACCTTTGATACAGCAGGGAGATACGAATTATCCCTTGTAGCTACTTCTAGCAATGGGACGAGTATTTCCACTTCGCGCACCCTGTGGGTAACCGATAAAAATGCGGTGGTAATTGCGCCTTTTGCCAATGCGAAACCCGTTTCGTACACCTCGATAGATGCCGGGCGTGTTTGGCACATAAAACCCATTTATCCGGGCACGGGCTATTACAAAGCCATAGCCGACATCAACGGAAGTGCGTTCGGGTTGCGTAGTGGCGTGCATATTAGTGCTTCAAGCGTGCTTGGTGGTCATATTTACACCGAATTACCAGCAGAAGGAATCGATGTTTCGAAACTAAAATACAGTTACACCATTACTTGGGAAAAAAAACAATCATCGCTGATACGATTTATTGCACGCGATGTGAATGGCAATTGGGCAATGAGCGCTTCGAATATCACCTTAGGTACAACGGCAGGTGTTGAAGCTACAATTACTGGGAGTTTAAGCACTGTTTCGTGGACTAACACCGATGCCGCATTTGGATTGACCACTGGCGTATTCGACCCAACAAAAGTAACAGCAATCGGGTTATGCAGCAAACATTCGGCAAGCTGGTTTATTCAGTATTGGTTAATGAAAATTTCAGATTTTCAATTGATGGATGCCCGTGTTGCAACATCAGTGGCATCAATCAAAAACAGCAAACCTACTCTGTCTGTATCTCCTAATCCGGTAAACGATAATTTAAGAATACGCTTCGCGAAGCTTGATGGACAAGAGAACTTAACTATTCAAATTACAAATATGATGGGACAATTAGTTGAAGTTAAGCAAGCTTGTTCCGTTGATAATGAGATTTTAAACCATTCGGTAAGTAACCTTCCGTCGGGTATATATACTGTAAGTGTTTGGAGCAATGCAAAACGCCTTGGTGTTTCAAAATTTGTTAAAAGATAGTATGCTTGCGAGTTATTCAGCTACATGGTTTTTCTGCTGATTCGTTTCATCTGCATAGAGGGTATTTCTTTTTGATGTTTCTTTTTCTTTTTTTTATATTTAACTTTTTTAAAATTCAATTTACTTTATGAAAAAACATGTTCTCTCATGGCTCTTTCTGGCTTTTGCCGTTGGAGCGAGTGCAGCTGGCTGGCCACAGTCAAACTTGAAGAAAAAATCAAGTGCTGTAGAAATTACTGGAGCTATCAATGCATTGGTACAATCAAACGACAGTTTATTTGCAGCCACTACCGATGGTATTTGGGCTTCGAAAGATGCCGGAGCTACTTGGACAGCGTATGGCTTGCAAGGAATGGAAGTTCGTTTATTGAACTTCAAAGTGAAACGTTTGGCAATTGTGGCTACTGCAGGTAATTTCCAACCATTGTACGAATTGGTAGGAAGTTCTTGGGTTCAAAACACGGCATTGCCAGTTGATAAAGCCATTACGGGCGGTGTCAACTTTGAGCAATTGACCAACAACGACAACACACTTTC
>MNZK01000113.1 GCA_001873635.1 Porphyromonadaceae bacterium CG2_30_38_12
ATTTTTCTTTATGCTGGCTACTTTTTCTTTGTTTACGAAGCACAAAACAGTAAGAAAAGCAACGCACGTTTTCTCTATAATGGGAATTTTGGTACTCGTTATTTTTCTAACTCTTTTATGGATATCGATTCAAAGACCACCTCTGAAAACATTAGGCGAAACCCGACTCTGGTATGCCTTATTTTTATCAACAATTGGTTATATTGCATTTCTAAAATGGAAATATCGTTGGTTTTTGGTTTATAGCTTCGGAATGACGTTTTTGTTCTTATTGCTAAATTATTTAAAACCAGAGTTGTTCAACAAAACACTTGTGCCTGCGCTTCAAAGTGTGTGGTTTGTACCTCATGTTATTGTTTATATAATTGCTTACGCATTTTTAGCTGCTGCTGCTTTGGTTGCTATCAAAGGGTTAATCGTTCATTACAAAAACAAGAATATGGATGAAGTGATTATACTTGCCGATAACTTAGTTTATTTAGGATATGCATTTATTACCTTAGGACTAATTTTTGGTGCAATGTGGGCAAAAGAAGCTTGGGGAAATTACTGGACTTGGGATCCTAAGGAAACATGGGCATTTATTACCTGGCTGGGATATTTGGTTTACATACATTATCGTTATAGTCATCCTACAAAACGATTGGGACCACTTTGGATATTGGCATTTTCGTTTGTTATTTTACTGATATGTTGGTTTGGAGTAAATTACCTTCCAGCAGCTCAAAATAGCGTACACGTATATTCGGGGCAATAAAAGTATTGTAGAATAAGATAGAGATTAAAAACATATCATTTAAAATAATCTCCAATAAATAAAAAATAAAAAATATGAAAAAAATGTATTATTTTATAGCAGCAATAATTTCATCGCTGACTATTAGCTCGTGCAGTAATAATCGCGAACCAGTTAATGTTTTAAAAGAAAAGTATTATTACACTGATGCTGAGGTATCTGGAGTATTTAATCAAAAATGTTCTAAATGTCACGATGGAGTAATTGGCAAAAAAGTAAATGCTTCTAATTATGAAAAAGTTCGCGAAGTATGGACTACTTCAACTTCAGGAAATTATAAAGACACACCACTGTACAATGCCGTTAAGCAACCTGGTGGAACAATGATTGGCATCGAGTTTGGTGGTTTAACTGATTTTCAATCACAAGTGATAATCAAATGGTTAGAAACTGGCGCTGATCAAAGTAAATAATATATATACTATAAAAAATCAATTCAATGAAAACAAAAATAATTTTCGCCGCAGTTTTATTTGTTTTATCAAGCGTGAAAGTTTGTTCACAGGACTTGGAAGCTTTGCTCGAAAGTGAAGCCACAGAGCGTACCGAAGTTGTATCGGGGACTTTTAAAGCTACGCGTTTAATGAACGGACATACAGTAGAACGTATGCAGGCAGGGCAATTAGACTTTCGCATTGACCACCGATTTGGTAAATTAAGCATGGGACCATACAATGCGTTTGGCTTGGATGCCAGTGTGGTACATTTAACACTCGATTTCGGCATCAGCGATTGGATGATGGTTGGTATAGGTCGCTCACCACTCGAAAAAACTGTTGATGGGTTTCTTAAATTTTCACCTATTCGACAAACAAAAGGTAAAAACGAAATGCCTTTTACGGCGTCATTATTATTGGCAGGCGAAATGAAAGGTGCATATCCAATAACTCCCTTAGACAGTGTTTTCTCAAACAGACTATCGTACACCACCGAGCTACTTATTGCACGTAAATTTTCAGAAAAATTTTCGCTTCAATTCATGCCGACATTCGTACACCGCAATTTAGTAGTTGACCCGTTGGATCAAAACAATGTTTTTGCTTTAGGTATTGGTGGGCGCTACAAGTTTGCAAGCCGTGTGAGTTTAAATGTTGAATACTACCACTCATTAACTTCACATGCTACAACCACCTATAACCCTTTGGCAATAGGATTTGACATTGAAACTGGCGGTCACGTTTTTCAGCTATTCATGACTAATGCTACTTGGAATACCGAACGCGGATTCCTTACAAGTACTACTGGGCAATGGCTAAAAGGAGACATACATATTGGATTCAAAATCTCACGCGTATTCCCATTAATCAAGCGAAAAGATAAAGGCACGGTAATTGCAAATGAATTAAGTAGTTTATAAACAAAAATATTGTAAAATTTTTAAAAATATGAAAATGAAAAAGTATGTATTCGCAGTCATTTTATTTACCTTTGCCTTTTGGGGCAGTGCTACCGCACAGGATAAATATATAACAAAAACAGGACATGTTTGGATTCACTCCAAAACCCCGGTAAAAGAAATTGAAGCTCATAACCGTCAAATAACAAGCATTTTGGACACTAAAACAGGAGATATGATTGTGAGTTGTTTTTTGATAGATTTTAAATTTGACAATCAATTGGTTGAAGAGCATTTCAACGAAAACTATGTTGAATCAGCCAAGTATCCGAAAGTAAAATTTAAAGGAAAAGTAGTGGATATTGCCTCTATTGACTTCAAAAAAAATGGCACTTACAAACGTATGGTTGAAGGTGTTATGGAAATGCATGGAAAATCGGTTTCCATTAAAAAAGAAGGAACAGCGGTTGTAAAAGATGGCAAAATTAAAGCTTCCGCTGCTTTTACAGTTACATCAGAGCAGTTTGCCATCATAATCCCTGAAATTGTAAAAGACAAAATTCAAAAAAACATTGACGTTTACGTTGATTTCACTTACACCCCTTACTCTAAATAATAGTATGACTAAAAATAAAAAAACAATACTTTACATAATATTAGCATTGGCATTGACTGGAGCACTTGTGGCTGGTAGTTACACGTATTATGCATTCGTATATATGCAAAACCATCGCACAACACCTGCCGATTTGGAACCGGAAATTACATTGAATGCCGAAGAATTGCTAAAACAAGTGGAAGCCGATTGGGCTAAAGCCGGAAAAACAAGCGCAATCCCTTCGTTTATTGGCGAGAAAGGCGCAAAAATTATTCAAACAAATGGCAAAATTGCCTCGAAAACAATGGAAGAGTCGGGTAATGTTACTATCAATTTATTGGGTGAGGCAGTTGGCATAAACTGTCAGTTAGATAGTGCTTCAGCAGTAACAAACAAAACACTGATTGAAAAATACAAAGTTGGCGACGAAGTAATAATTAAAGGTAAATGTACAGGTTTTGATTACGATGAAGAATCGTTCGAGATGCTTGGCGAAGAAAACAAACACGTAAAATTATCGGAATGTGTGATTATTGAACAGTGAATCCACAAACCAATTTTATCTTAAAAAAAAGGAAAACAGCTCGTTTTCCTTTTTTTGTTACAATAAATATTCTATCTTTGTTTCATTCAGTATATTATTTAGCAGGAAATCAAACTTATGAGTGAACTCCATTTTTCGCAAATTGTTGGCGCACAAGCCAAAAAATATAGCACAAAAATAGCTTTTAATTTTCGCAAAAACTTAACCGATCATTGGGTCCACTTAAGTTGGACTGACTTTGATAAACAGGTAAATGTATTAGCTGATGCACTGCTGGAGCTTGGTGTAGAAGCACAAAACTGTGTGGGACAGTTTTCGCAAAACATGACAGAAAATTTAGTAGTGGACTTTGCGTTATACAGCATACGAGGCGTGATGGTGCCTATTTATGCCACTTCCTCGGCATCGCAGTTGGACTACATAGTAAACGATGCCGGCATTGCCATTTTATTTGTAGGCGAGCAACAACAATACGACATAGCTCTCGAAGTGGCAAAAAAATCACAAACACTTCGCAAAATTATTGTTTTCGATGCCGATGTACAACTTCACAACCATGCCGACGCAATGTATTATACCGATTTGATAAGGTTGGGGAATCAGTCTCGCAACCGCAGCAAGGTAGAAGCTTTGAAGCAAGCCGCCTCTGCCAACGATTTAGCTTGCATTCTCTACACTTCGGGCACTACGGGCAATCCCAAGGGTGTGATGCTCCCCCACTCCGCTTTCATGGAGGGCATGCGAACTCACAAAATACGCATACACAGCGTTACCGACCAAGATATTTCCATTGCTTTTTTGCCACTGTCGCATGTTTTTGAACGAACATGGACCTATTTTTGCATGTATGTGGGCGTGGAAGTATTTATCAATTTCCGCCCGCTCGAGATACAACAAACCATTAAAGATGTGCGCCCAAGTTTGATGTGTTCCGTACCACGTTTCTGGGAAAAAGTATATGCTGGTGTCCAAGAGAATATAAGTAAAATGACACCTTTCAAACAAGGTTTGGTAACGTGGGCTGTGGCAGTGGGAAAAACCTATAATTTTGATTATCTGCGAAAAGAAAAAGTGCCACCGCTGCTATTAAAAATAAAATATAACATTGCCGACAAGTTAATTTTCTCGAAAGTAAAAAAAACTATCGGTGTAGAAAATGCCAACATGCTGCCAACTGCTGGCGCAAAATTGTCCGACGAAATAAATGTTTTTTTTCGTAGCATAGGCATTCCCATTGTATATGGATATGGTCTGACAGAAACAACAGCTACCGTAACTTGCTTCGATTATACCGACTACGAAATTGGAACAGTAGGCACTGTAATGCCCGACTTAGAGGTGAAAATTGGTACCGATAACGAAATATTAGTAAAAGGGAAAACCGTTTTTAAGGGGTATTATAAAAATGAGAAAGCCACACGAGAAGCTTTTACCGACGATGGATGGTTTCGCACAGGCGATGCGGGTTTCATTAAAAATGGCTCTTTGACCCTCACCGAACGCATCAAAGACTTATTCAAGACCTCCAATGGTAAATACATTGCGCCACAAGCCATTGAAACTCGCCTAACCTTAGACCCTTATATCGACCAGGTAGCTACAATCGGCGATGAGCGCAATTATGTTACAGCCATTATTGCACCATCGATTCCTGCTCTCGAAGCATTTGCCACAACACTCAACATTAACTTCACCGATTCCGAAGATTTACTTCAAAAACCGGAAATAATCTCGTTAATAAACGAACGAATTAAACATGCTCAAAAAGACATGGCTAATTATGAAATGATTAAACGCTTTAAACTTATAAAAAAAGGTTTTACCATAGAAACAGGCGAATTGACAAATACCCTCAAAATGCGCAGGGCGGTTATTATGCAAAAATACAAATCGCTAATTGATGACATGTACTCCGACACAAAAGAATAAAGCATGATTTCCATTCTTATTCCAATATATAATCAGGATGTTACGGTATTGGTTGCAGCTCTGCACAATCAGGCATCGCAGCAACTCATTGAATTTGAAATTATTGCAATAGAAGATGGCTCTTCGAAATTTTTGGGAGAAAATGCTACCTTACAAACTTTGGAATTTTGCAGCTATCGCTTACTGGCTCAAAACATTGGACGTTCGGCAATTCGGAACAAACTTGCCGATGAAGCTAAATACGAGCATTTGCTATTCTTGGATTGCGATACCGCTTTGCCCTCATCACATTTTATAGAAAAATACATTTCGTTTTGTAAAGAACAATGTGTTGTGTTGGGAGGTACAATATATGACAAAAAGTATTTAACAAAAAACAATCATCTAATGTTCAACTATGGAGCATCCCGCGAAAGGAATGATGCTAAAAACCGAATTAGAAGGTGTAAATCACCTATGTTTACAACACCTAATTTTTTAATTACAAAGACTATATTCAACAAAGTTCGTTTTGATGAAAACATTAAGGGCTATGGTCACGAAGACACTATTTTTGGTATCATGCTACAAAAAAATCATATAGAATTTTATTTTATTGACAATCCAGTGATCCATACAGGATTAGAAGAAAATTCCGTTTTTTTACAAAAAACCAAAAAAGCAATCGAAAATCTATATGCTTTGAGTTCAATTCAGACCTACGAAAATCTGAATGAAATATCTCGAATTCTTATTACTTTTAAAAATATTAAGAACAAAAAATTAGTTTCAATTTTTTCTTTTTTGTACTCCCTACTGCATGTAGGTATCGAACGTATTCTTTGCTCTGCTTATCCCCCCCTACTACTTTTTGACATCTATAAATTGCTCTACCTTTGTAAAATATCACATACGAAATGACAACTTGTCAGAAGCATCGGCATATTCTTGTCATTTTAGACTAAAAATTGCTTTGGCATAAATTCTGATAACTGCACATTCAGTTTGTAGTATTTTATAGATCAATCTGCAATTTTGCACTTCAACTACAAACTATAAAAATCAATGCATTAATAAATTAATTTATAAAAAAAAAGTACTTATGAACATCAAGCCATTAGCCGACCGCGTGTTGGTAAAACCTGCGCAGGCAGAACAAAAAACAGTGAGTGGAATAATTATTCCTGATTCAGCCAAAGAAAAACCCTTAAAAGGAGAAGTATTGGCAGTAGGTAACGGTACTAAAGACGAAGAAATGGTAGTAGCTGTTGGCAATAACGTTTTGTATGGCAAATATGCTGGGACAGAATTGGAATGGGAAGGTGAAAAATACCTTATCATGCGACAATCTGATATTTTGGCAATTATTTAATTAATTTTGATAAGAAAAAATCAAGACAATAGCAATAAATTGTAAATTGTAAATATTTAAATTGTAAATAAAAAAAATTATGAGCAAAGAAATTTTATTTAATATTGATGCACGCGATCAACTGAAAAAAGGTGTTGATAGCTTGGCAAATGCAGTAAAAGTTACACTCGGGCCAAAAGGACGCAATGTAATTATCGAAAAAAATTTGGTGCACCCCACATTACTAA
>MNZK01000056.1 GCA_001873635.1 Porphyromonadaceae bacterium CG2_30_38_12
TGCAAAATCTATTTTTTTACTTTGGATTATTTTTTCTCCATTTCCAAGTCAATTCTTCCCATAAACCATCCACTTTTGGCAACTTGTGCAATGACGACGGAACGTCCATCGGCATTTTTTGTGCTTGCATTTTCGAGCAAGGTGTGTGAATGCCCACCAATAATAATGTCGATATAGCGTGTGGCTTTGGCAATAGTATAATCGTTTACATCGACTGATTGGGCATCGGAACCTAAATGCGACAAGCAAACTATCAAATCACAATGTTGTTTCTTTTTGAGGTATTCGGACAGCTGAATGGCTTTTGCGACGGGGTCGTTGTAAAGCAAACCCCGATAATTTTTTTCAAAAATTAAACTTTTTGGCTGTACGTTTAAAGCCATAATACCAATTTTAAGCCCAAAACGTTTTAAAATGAAATAAGGCTTCACAAGTGTTTTTAAGGGCGTGTTATTGATGTTGTAGTTTGAACTGATTATGGTGAATTGAGCTTGTTTGAGTATCACTGCCAAGGTATCCATGCCGTTGTCAAATTCGTGATTTCCGATGGTGATAGCGTCGTACTGCATACGGTTAAAACCATCAACTTCCAAGCGCCCATTAAAAAAATTGAAGTAGGGAGTGCCCTGCGAAAAATCGCCCGCATCGAATAACAAAACATTCTTTTCTTGTGAACGGATTTTTTGTATCACGCCCATTCGCCGTGCATAGCCTCCCATATCCGAAGTGCGTAGCGATGATTTTTCGGTTGGCTCAATCTGGCTATGGGTGTCGTTTGTGTGAAGTATGGTAAGCTTTATTTTTTCGCCCGCTTGCAGCGAAATCAGAGAAAAAACACATAGAAGTAAAACGTAATAGGGGGTCTTTTTCATTTTTAAGTTGTCAATTTCTGATTCTTCCGTCCAATTTCGATTGAATTAAATTTCCCTTGGCAGTTTCGTTTTTAATATAATCCAAAAACATATCACGTATTTTTATGCCCGTATTTTCGCGTTTTTCGTAAGCTGCCAGTGGTTCCATGTTATCGTTTCCATCAGCTAAATAATCGTTCGTGGCAGTGCAGTAAAGCTTTTGATTATCTAAATTTTCGCTTCCGATTAAAATGTCTGTTGCTTGTCCATTGTCAATGCGCATTTGTAAACCAGCAACACCTTCACCATTAATAGAGGCAAAATAGTCTAATAAATTTTTCAATTTATCACCACGCAACCACAAAATTACTAATTCGTTTTCAAAAGGCATAAGTTCAAACACTTTGCGAAGCGTGATATCTCCAGCAGGAATTTGCGTACGCAAACCACCTAAATTGACAATGGCTATATCCACAGGCAATTTCAGGTAATCGGACGCTGCTTGCAGGTAAATGTCGGCGCTGAGGTTCGAAAGTAAACTTTCTGGAGCGTGCGCTCGCATAGATTGAGACGTACGCCCTATGACAACATTCATTTTTTCATCAACTTTTTGCTTAAATGGTTGCAAATAAGAAATGTAAGCACTGTCGGCTAAGGGTTGCATGCTGGCATCAATAGCTATTTTGTTGGAGGTAGCTTGCGTAATTTGCCACTTTTGTGGCTTGCAAGCCACAAAAGTAAGCATCAGTATTATGAAAAAACTTTTTTGTATGCACTTCATTATTCGTTAACTATTAGCGTACCATTTCTACTTTTTTAGTTGCATCGAGGGTTGCATTGCGTATATTAATGCGATCGACTACCTGCAAGGCAATTGAATGAAATGCCATACCAGATATGCTATCTTGCTCACAAGCAATAGGTTTGCCTGCATCGCCATGCTCACGAATGCTTTGTACAATAGGTATTTGTCCCAAAAGCGGAACTTCCAATTCATCGGCTAATCGTTTGCCACCATCTTTGCCAAAAATATAATATTTGTTTTCGGGCAACTCAGCGGGCGTAAACCATGCCATGTTTTCGATAAGTCCCAACACAGGCACGTTTATTTTATCGTTTGTAAACATGTTAGCCCCTTTGCGTGCATCGGCAAGCGCCACATCCTGCGGTGTAGTTACAATAATAGCTCCAGTAATGCCTAAAGTTTGCACCAAGGTGAGATGTATGTCACCAGTGCCTGGAGGTAAGTCCATCACAAAAAAGTCTAAATCACCCCAATAAGCGTCTGTAATAAGCTGTTTCAAAGCATTACTCGCCATGCTGCCTCGCCACACCAAAGCGTTGTTTGGATCAACAAAAAAGCCAATTGAAAGCATTTTAACGCCATATTTTTCTATTGGGATTAAATACTCTTTTCCTTCAATATTTTCCATTTCGGGACGAACATCTTCCAAACCAAACATTTTTGGCATAGATGGTCCGTGAATGTCGGCATCTAAGAGACCAACTTTGTAGCCAAGTTGCGCAAGGCTAATGGCTAAATTGGATGAAACAGTCGATTTTCCAACGCCTCCTTTTCCTGAAAAAACAGCAATAATATTTTTTACTTTGGGCAAAACCTCTGCTTTTTTTGGTTTAGGCGCTTGCTTCATTTCAACTTCTATATTGCCTTTAATGTCAATGTCATCAGCTATATAGGTTAAGATAGCCGTTTCGGCAGCTTTCACAACCGATTTTGTAAATGGGTCGTTTTGTTTTTCAAAAACAAGGGTAAATGTTATTTTATTGCCTGCTATGTGAATATCGTCTTTCACCATGCCCGACGAAACAATATCTTTACCTGTGCCCGGATAGCGAACATGCTCCAAGGCGTCGAGAATTAATTTGGGATATAAAGTCATATTTTTAATGTTAGTTGTTAATAATTTATTTTTTTAACTTACTGTGCTTTTGTCATTTAAATTCTAATTGATAGGTTTTGTTTAAAAAAAAAGAAAATAGCAACGCTGCTTGAGTGAATTGCAAATGCTATTTTATATGTTAAACGTTGGAGATTGAAATTTCGACCAAATCGTTTGTGGCTAAAATTTCACGACCAAAAATATAATTTTTCCCACCTGTGTAATCCGTAACTTTGCCTCCTGCTTCTTGAATAATAATAGCACCGGCAGCTACATCCCATGGTTTTAAATCGTATTCCCAAAATGCATCGAACCTGCCACAAGCCACATAAGCCAAATCGGTGGCAGCAGACCCTAAGCGCCGTACTCCGCGTGCCGAAGTCATTGCCCACGAAAGGGTTTTTAAATAATTTTCCATACCGCTAAAATCGCAGTAAGGAAAACCTGTTGCAATTAAGCAATCGTCTATATTTGAGCGCTTTGAAACTTGAATGGGCTTATTGTTAAGGAAAGCACCTCCATTTTTCCAGGCATAAAAACATTCGTCGTGCCCCACTTCGTAAACCACACCAAGCACCAACTTATCATCGTGAAGCAAGCCAATGCTGACAGCATAAATTGGTAAACCCTGAATGTAGTTTGTAGTACCATCCAAAGGGTCAATTACCCAATTAAAATGTTCACCATGCTTTGCCGAAGTTCCTTCCTCGGCAATAAAACCACTCTCGGGGAGTAATTGTTGCAGGTAGTTGACAATTAATTTTTCGGAAGCTTTGTCCACATAACTTACTAAATCGTGTGCACCTTTAAATTCAATTTTCGATTCGTCGAACGATTTTCGCTCATCAGCCATAAATCTTCCGGCTTGCTTCGCAATTTCAATTGTTTGGAGGGTAAGTTCTTGATAGGAGTATGTCATTCTTATTTTTGTTGTTCGTTGTTCTTACAAAGTAAAGCTAAAAACAATTCTGAATAAAATTTGTTTCCAATTTTTAACCATTTTCAATTACATTAAATTTACTACCTTTGCAGTGGTAACAATACCAATATCCAGATGATTGATAATAACGTATTTCACAATAAAAAAGTTGTATTTCATACTTTAGGTTGCAAATTGAATTTTGCTGAAACCTCCGCAATAGGCAAAACAATGCTCGACGAGGGTTTTGTGAAGACTCATGCTGGCGAAGAAGCTGATGTGTGCGTGATAAATACTTGTTCGGTAACGGACACTGCTGACCGTAAATGCAGGCAAGCAATCAGTAAGTTGCATCGGCAGCATCCACGCGCCACGATGGTCGTAACGGGATGCTATGCTCAGCTTAAACCCGAGGAGGTTTCACGCATTGAAGGTGTTGATTTGGTGCTTGGCGCCAACGAAAAATTTAATATTTTAGAATACATAAGGCATGCCGATGCGAGCAACCCGAAAGTGATATTTACCACTAAAATTAACAAAATTAAAAACTTTGAGCCTTCATGCTCGCGTGATGACCGTACACGTTACTTTCTGAAAGTGCAGGATGGATGCGACTATTATTGTACTTATTGCACCATTCCCTTTGCCCGCGGACGTAGCAGAAGTGCCAATGTAAGCCAAACCATTGCAAAAGCGCTCGAAGCCATTGAAGTAGGAGCGAAGGAAATTGTTTTAACTGGCGTAAATATTGGTGATTTCGGACGACAATCGGGCGAAAGTTTTTTCGATTTAGTGCAGGCTTTCGATGCCATACAAGCCGATGTGCGATTCAGAATTTCGTCCATTGAACCAAATTTATTGACGGATGAAATTATCGAATTTGTGGCGCAAAGTAAACGCATCATGCCTCATTTTCATATCCCTTTGCAAGCGGGAACAAATGAAGTGCTCACATTGATGAAGCGAAAATATAACCGCGAACTTTTTGCGCACAAAGTGTCCAAAATTAAATCACTCATGCCGGATGCTTTTATTGGCGTGGATGTGATTGTGGGCGTGCATGGCGAAACGGATGGGCTTTTCGAGGATTCGTGCTCGTTTATCGATGGTTTAGATATATCGCAGCTGCATGTTTTTACCTATTCGGAGCGTGCAGGAACAAAAATGCTCGATTTGGAAAACCCAACTCCCTTGCCTGAACGCAAAAAACGTAGTGATGTGCTTCATGCATTGTCCGACAAAAAATGGCAACATTTTTACGAAAGTCAACAAGGTAAGACTTATCCCGTGCTGTGGGAAAGTAAAAAAATAGATGATTCAATGGTTGGATTTACAACCAATTACGTCAAAGTTTCTCGTCCGTACGACAAAAATAGAATTAATACCCTTGAAATAGCAAAACTCGGGACGTGGAATGCCGACAAATCAGCCTTGGTAGCAAAAACGATTAATTAACATAACATTAGTATTTATTTCCAATTATAAAAAATCAAACCGTGTTAGCAAAACGAATTATACCGTGCTTGGACATAAAGGATGGCAAAACGGTGAAGGGGATTAATTTTTTGAACATAACCGATGTTGGCGATCCCGTAACATTGGGTGCTTTGTATGCCCAAATGGGTGCCGATGAATTGGTCTTTTTAGACATTACGGCTACGAACGAAAAACGGAAAACGCTTTCGGAGCTTGTAACGCGCATTGCGAAACATATCAATATTCCTTTTACTGTTGGTGGCGGCATATCGAGTGTGGAAGATGTGTCGGTACTGCTTGCTTGTGGTGCCGATAAAATTTCGGTAAATACTTCGGCAGTTCTTAACCCAAAGTTAATAAGCGATTTAGCTGGGCAGTTTGGTAGTCAGTGTGTGGTGCTTGCTATTGACACCAAGTGCATTGATGGCGAATGGTTTGTGTTTCTGAATGGTGGCAGAGTGCCTACCGAAATCAAAACTGTGGCATGGGCAAAGCAAGCAGTGGCGCTGGGGGCTGGCGAAATATTGCTTACTTCCATGAACAACGATGGTACCAAAGATGGTTTTGCATTGGATATTACTAAAGCTGTATCCGAAGCCGTTAATGTACCCGTAGTTGCCAGTGGTGGTGCTGGCACTATGGAGCATTTTGTTGATGTTTTTAAAGATGGAAAAGCCGATGCCGCTTTGGCAGCAAGCATTTTTCACTACAAAGAAATTTCAATTCCAGACCTGAAAATGTTTTTGAAAGAACAAAATATTCCTGTAAGAATATAAATAGCAAAACAACAGAAATTTACACACACCTCACAACAAAGTGCTTTGATCAAATAAAGAGTCTGTCATATAAGTAAGAAAGTAAATCAATACATCATGTTAGAAGAATGGTACTGTTCAACTTTGTTTCATTCAACATTTTTGCTAATGTGTTAAATGCATTTTGTTTTTATTAGGAAATTTTGTGCTTTTAATTAACTTCGTCGGACGGGAATGACAAATATAAACACGAAGATGTTAGTTTCAATTAGAGAAAATAATAACAACAGTAACTCATTATTTGACAGCCGAATTAAAGACAAAAATTTCAAAACCCATGACAATTTTGAAAATTGTTAATAAGTTTCAGCGAATGAAATACTCATAATTAAAAAGAACTCACTACATTTGACAATTATTCTCAACTCAATATTCCATAACAAAATAAACAATGACAACTTGTGAATTAATAAGAAAAAATAATAAATGAAAAGGTTTTTTACTATGAGAAGTCTCAATTCAAATTGGTATTGACAAAGCTATTCTAATTAAAATCCAAAGAAGGGAAAGAAAAGGAACCCGAGAACAAATCATTAAGATAGCTGACATTTTGGAAATAGAAAGAGGTTTGATACTAACTCAATATTTAAGTGAAAAAACACTTTACGAGACTCAAAACGAAGACT
>MNZK01000040.1 GCA_001873635.1 Porphyromonadaceae bacterium CG2_30_38_12
CATTATTTATACACAGTTATTCGAATATAATCCAAGTATGAATTGTTAAAACTACACCAATACAAGCATTTAGTTCGTTTTTATGCTTTATAACATAATATTAATAAGTTGTTATCCGAAAAAATGTTTCTATATTTGCAGCGACATTCTGAATAGTATATTAAAACCGCTTAATAAAACAAAATCTTTAAAATAGAATCGTATGAAAAAAATCTTTACATTAATGATGGTGCTGTGCGCAGTGATGGTGCAAGCAGCCGATTTTACACCCGGGAATATCGTAGCAGTTCTTTCGGGCGATGGCACTTCAACAACTAATAGCGTGCCAGTATCTATACTTGAGTACAACACTACAGATGCAAATCAAGCGTCTCCGATTCAAACAATCAATTTAAATTCAACAACCGGGAGTACTATGTTAACTTTAGGGTCAAATATTGGCGAAGGATTTATAAACAATTCTGAAGATGGTAAATGGTTGCTTATACAAGGCTATGATGCTACTACAGGGCTTACAACTGCAGTTCACAGAGCTACTCCTAACAAAAAATCGATTGTTAAAATTGGCTACGACGGTATCCCATCTTATATCTCATTAGATTATACGAATGGATCTGGTCAAGCTTCCAGATCAGTTGCTTCAGTCGATGGATCTGCCTATTGGAATTTGGTAGGAAGTAAGGGTATTGGGTATTTTACTGACCAAGCAGCCTCCGTGCCAAATGCATCATTTACAGAACCGGTTATAGGTACTGTTGGTACTTTTTATCGTGTCATAAGGATCTTCCAAAATAAATTGTACATGATGCATAATGATATTCTGACTTATAGTAATGATAATCTACCTACAACAGCCAATTCAGCAGTAACAACACTTACTTTAGCTAATGGCGGTGCAGGAATTAGTTGTACTGGACTTCAGTTCTTTGATTTAGATGCTACTGCTGACTGGAATGGAACAGGATACGATGTGCTTTATATTGCTGATGGAAATGGTGGACTCAGAAAAATGTCATGGGTTTCAGGTGTTTGGGTGTTAAATCAAAAATACAACTATCTTGGTGTAGCTCCTTGGGGATATATGGGTATGGCAGCTCGTCTCGAGGGCGGTAAACCAACATTATATTTAGCACAATCAAGTAATAATGCACTTTATGCGAATCAAATTCAAAAGATTGTGGATAATAACGGATACAATACAGTTATCAGTCCTGCTGTAACTATCATAGCTACTGCTCCTACCTATAAATCTTTCAGAAGTATTGGATTTGCACCAAAAAGTGCAGCTACCTTTACCGGTTCTGGCAATTGGAGTGATGCTTCGAAATGGGATGTAGGATATGCGCCACAAGCAGGCGACATTATAGTTGGTAGTGGCGAGCTTACTGTTGATAGGAATGTCTCAGTTGCAAATGTAACAATTAGCGCTGGTGCAAAACTTACTTTATCAGATACCAAAACTCTTGCAGTAAACAGCAACTTTACCATTAATAGCGACAATAACCGCAACGTCGGTACATTTAAGGATTTGAATGCCGTGAGTGGATTAACCGTAAATGGCACTACTACCGCCAATCAACATCTGGGAACTGCTCGTAACTGGTATGTGTCGTCGCCAATAACCAATGCAAAAGCGCCAAATTCAGGTTATACTTATTTTATGAAACGTGATGAAACAGGATTAAATCCAAGTCCTGTTGCACCAGCAACAGCTTATTGGGTTAATGTTGCAGGAAATTCAGATTTTAATCCTGGAACAGGCTATATTGCTTTGCCAGCTGCTACCGGAGCTACTTTGTCATTTGTTTCGCAGCCAACTCCTACGAATGGTAAATTTAACCATGGAAATATAACCATTGCACTAACTAAATCGGGTGCTGCATCAAACGGATTTAATTTAATTGGCAATCCATATCCATCTTATTTAACATGGACAAAGGCATTTGTAAATGCAACAACTAATCCCTCTGGAGGAATAGCACCAGCAACAATAATTGAGCCCTCTATTTATATACGTACAAACTCTGGGGATGTAAACAATGGTGGAAATCAAAATTGGTCGTTTATAACTTACAATGCTTCAACCGACGAGAACACGCCAGCGTTAGCACCTAAAGGAATTATTCCGCCAATGCAAGCATTTTGGGTACGTGCAAAAGTTGCAGGTGATTTAGTTCTTGACAACCGTTTAACACGCTCACACCAATCGTCAAACCCACTCAAAGCTCCAGCAGTTAAAAACAGCGATAGACAAAAGCTTCGTTTAGAAGTATCAAACGGCGTGCGCACCGACGAAACTTTGCTGATTTTCGATACCAATGCCGCTGATGGATATGATGCTTATGATTCGCACAAATACATGGAAGCAAATTCGGAAGTGCAAATTTTCACTACTGTAGGAACTGAGAAATTAGTTATGAACGGCATGAAAAATATGCCTTTAGACCAAGAAATCGGCTTAGGTTTTATTCCTGGTTCAGCAACTTCATTCAGTATTAAAGCTAACGAAATATCAAATCTTCCTTCGGATGTAAAAGTGATTTTGAGAGACAATGCCACAATGGCCGAAACTGATTTAACGGATGGCGTAAGTGCTTATACTTTTACTCCTGCAACTACAAGCGGAGATAGGTTTAGTGTAATTTTCCGTTCGGCTGGAAATAGTACCGAAATAGCAAAACCAGCAAAAGTTGCGGTGTATGTATTTGTAAATGCGGCAAATCAGCTTGTGATAAATGCGCCCGAAAAAACTCCTTACAGCGTTTATAATGCGATGGGTCAGTTAATTGAAAATGGCATTTTGAACTCAAAACTGCAAACTGCAGACTGCAAACTGCAGACTGGATTTTATGTTGTAAAAGTAGCAAATCAAACAACGAGAGTAATAATCAAGTAAAAATCATGAAAAAGAAATCATACGCAGCTCCTCAAGTTGAGCTAATTGTTCTCGATAACGAAATCTCGTTGGCTTTGGAATCATTATCGCCGCCTCCGGGGCCAAGTGAAGGGCTAAACAAAACGCCCGATTATTTAGATAATAATCCGTTTAAAAACCAAGCATAGTTTTTTTTAAGAATAGATTAAGATTTAATTGTTTCCTGCCAAAAAGCCTTCGATACAAAATCGAAGGCTTTTTTTAAATAATTATTAATATCATATTAATAAGTTTGGAATTTCAAAAATAATTATCTATCTTTGTCAAGTATTTCAGCATTATACATAAAATTGTACTCAAAACTATTTAAAACAAACAATTCGTTTTTTGATGATTTTTTTGCAGGTTTTAAATTTAGTATTATAAAGTACCATACTTATTACGTCAAATTCTTTGCTTTATGAAAAACACACAAATTTTGGCAAGCATGCTTGCTGTTGCGTCCATCTTTCTATCCTGCGAGGACAAGCCGGTAGTCCTGCCTCCTTACGTTCCCCCTACAGGCGGGTCATTCGCACATCTAAAAACCTATTATGTTGCCACAACTGGCGATGATAGTCGCTCACCCGAGCAAGCTAAAAACCCGGCATCGCCTTGGAAAACCATACAAAAAGCAGCAAGCTCTGTAACAGGTGGCGACACCGTAATAATTGGTGGAGGTACTTATTACGAAAAAGTGACTATTGCTTCAACTTGCAATGGTACAGCCATGAAACCTACTATTTTCCGCAATAAAAAAGGTGAAACGCCCATTATCAATGGCACTGAAGTAGATGTGCGCTGGGTTAGTAATTTAAAAATCAACAGTGCAAAATTCATTACCATACAAGGCATTCGCTTTCAGAACGCAAGCTGGTATGGTATAAGTGCCGAAAATACTTGCAGCGATATAAAAATTGACAGTTGTACTACCTACAATACTGGAGCATCGGGCATTTATGTGAATGGGTGCACCAACCTGAGCATTACGCGCAACGATGTGCAAAAAGCTTGTCAAGTGACAACGCGTGAAACCAATGGAAATGGCACACAGGAATGTATAACCGTTACAGGCTCAAACAATTTTGTAGTTTCGCGCAACGAAGTAAGCAACTCTACTGTTTCGAAAGCAGCTGGTGGTGAAGGTATCGACGTGAAAGGCGGTTCATACAATGGAGAAATTTCGTACAATTACATTCACGACATTAAACCACTAGGCATTTATATAGATGCCGGTTCAGGAACCTCATACAATATTCGAATTTTTTCTAATAAAGTATACCGTACCGAAGGTGTTGCTATTGCAGGTGAGTTAGGTGGTCATGCAAAAGAAATTTATTTTTACAACAATATTATTAAAGAAAGTTTAGCTTCGGGATTTGTATTTAATGTGGGAGCTAATTCCAATATTCAAGGGAAATATTCAAATGTGTACGTGGTAAACAATACATTCTACAACAATGCTACGACTAGCGGTTTTGCAGGCGATTTGGTAAGCTACAATCCCAATACTGCCAGTTCAAATTTAGTGGTGAAAAACAATATTTTTTACAACAAAAATGCCAATTCAAAATTCTCCATTTATTACCAATTGGCTTCGCAGTTTGTAGTGGCAAGTAATTTGTACTTCGATTTTAAGCCTGGAAATAATAATGCCAATAGTTTCACTTTGACAAATCTCACAGCTGCCGACGTGAAAACTGACCCATTATTTACTGATGTTTCGCTCAATGATTATTCGTTAAAGTCCACTTCACCAGCTATTAACAAAGGGGTTACTATAACTTTACCTAACTCCACCGATTTGATGTTTACTACCGACTTTAATGGCAAAGCACGCGGCACATCTAATTGGGATATGGGAGCTATTGAATTTTAAAGTATTATTTCTAAAAAAGTCATACCAATGAAACTATTTAAATTTGCCACTTTATTCTTTATGTTTTTTGTAACTAAATCATTTGGTGCAACTTATTATGTTGATGCTGCAAATGGAGGGGATACTCGTTCTGGTTTATCGGTGGCTCTAGCAGTGAAGTCACTTTTTAAAGCAGCAGAGAAAACAGTTGCTGGCGATACTGTTTTTGTAATGAATGGCACATATACCAATACAAACGGAAATCCATTAATAACAGAAACCAGTTCTGGCACAGCTACCGATTGGATTGTGTGGACGAATTATCCGGGTCATACGCCAGTTCTAAATTTTATTGGATGGCAAGGAATTTACATCAAAGGTAATTATATTGAAATAAATGGCTTGACTATCAGGGGACAAAGTGCAAATATAACCTTAACACAAGCATTGGCACAAGGTGGTAGTTGCGCCAATCCAAGTGGCTCATTAGAGGGCAAATACAATGGAAATGGAATTTATGTAGACGGAAGAACAAACACTCGTGTGCATCACATAAATGTCAAAAATTGTACTATTTACGAGTGTGGTGGTGGCGGAATTCAAACAATTCAAACTGATTTTATTACAATTGAAAACAATGTGATTTATAATAATGCTTGGTATAGTATATATGCACCAAGCGGTATTTCGATGTACCAGAATTGGAATTCGGATGGCAGCACTGATACTAATTTAATCAAAAATATTATCCGCAACAATAAATTGTATGGTAACAGAATGTATGTGCCCTGGCCTTCGCACAGTTGTCAGTTTACCGACGGAAACGGTATTATTATTGATGATACAAAAAACACCCAAAATGGTTCTACTTTAGGTGCTTACAAAGGAAGAACATTGATTTACAACAATATTGTTTACAACAATGGCGGTTCCGGCATTCATACTTTTCAGAGCGAGCATGTGGATATTATCAACAATACAGCTTTTGAAAATTCGCAAACTCCTGAGATAGATAATGGTGAGATTTTTCCGCAAAACTCAGCTGATGTGCGCATTTTCAATAATATTTTAGTAGCCCCAGCTGGTCAGAAAATCAATACCAATATGAGCAATGGAACAGGCATTGTATATAATTACAATTTGCATTTTGGTGGCGGTACAGCTGCATTAACAGGTGCTAATACCAAAACGGGCAATCCATTGTTTAAAGATTTAGCTGCTTTCGATTTCCAATTATCTACTAGCAGCCCTGCTATTAATGCGGGAATTTCTACACTCTCGGGTTCTGCAGCTCCAACTACCGATTTTGCAGGATTAGTTAGACCAAATGATGTTGCTCATGATATGGGAGCGTATGAATTTCAGGTAAGTACAGGCATCAACGACTTAAAATCAAGCAAAAACAATTCTATCTTTAATTTGTATCCTAATCCTGCTATTGATAATGCAACTTTAAACATATCTGCAATATCGGGCGATAAATTGACAGTAAGTTTGATGAATTTAAACGGACAAGAAATATACAGTAAGTCTATAAATGGGATAGATGGTGAAAATAAATTTGTGCTAAATCTAAATTATCAAAAAGGTTTATACTTGGTAAAAGTTAGCAAAGGATTAGTAACCCAAACTGAACTGTTGGCAATAAAATAAATCTAAGGGAGTAAGTCCCTGTTAAAATCTAAATAAAATTTTCAAATGAAAAAATCACTCATTTTTTTAGTTGGACTTTCTTTAAGTCTATCGTTGGTTGCTCAAAAAAAACAGGTCGTGCAGTACAACAGCATTTCGAAAGCTGAAATGTATGTTACTGCTAAAGATACGAGTTTGAAGTTGACGAAAGTATCTGATTTGAAGTTTAATAAGCAAAAAATAGCTGACGAAACCGAAGTGCATATTTTTGTGGATCCAACTCACACTTTTCAAACCGTGGTGGGTATTGGAGGCGCATTAACCGATGCAGCTGCCGAAGTGTATGCTAAAATGCCTAAGCAGATGCAGGAAGATTTTATGCAATCGTATTACTCCAAAGAAAAAGGAATTGGCTATACTTTTGGACGTACAAACATTGCCAGTTGCGATTTTTCGAGCGCAAGCTATAATTATGTAACTGAAAATGACTCCGCTCTAAAATCCTTCTCGGTAAAACACGACGAAGAATTCCGCATTCCTTTTATCAAAAAAGCAATAGCTGCTGCAGGTGGAAAGCTCACTCTTTTTGCTAGTCCCTGGAGTCCACCAGCTTGGATGAAAGACTATAACAATGTGTTGCGAGGTGGTTCACTATTGCCAAAATATCATCAGGCTTGGGCAAATTATTTTGTAAAATTCATTCGGGCTTACGAAGCGCATGGTATTCCACTTTGGGGAATTACGGCTCAAAACGAACCTAAATCGCCTCAGAAATGGGAATCGTGCATTTACACACCAGCTCAAGAGCGTGATTTTATCAAATACTACCTCGGCCCGACTTTGCACAAAAATAAATTGGCTGATAAAAAATTGATTTGTTGGGATCAAAACCGCGATTATATTTACCATCAGGCCAGTACTATACTTAATGATCCTGAAGCCGCAAAATACGTTTGGGGTGTTGGTTTTCATTGGTACGAAACATGGGCTTACAGCAACAGCAAACCGCAGTTTGATAATTTGAAAAGAGTTGCCGAAGCTTTTCCCGATAAAAAATTATTGTTGACCGAAGGCTGTTACCTGAATTTCAAAGAAGGCAAATTGCAAGATTGGGGCATGGGTGAACATTACGGAAATGCATTGGTGAACGATTTTAATTGCGGTGCAGTGGCTTGGACTGATTGGAATGTATTACTCGACGAGCGTGGCGGCCCAAATCATGTGGGCAATTATTTATTTGCTCCAGTGCATTACAATACCAAAACTTCGGAACTAACTTATACCAATATTTTTTATTATCTCGGACATTTTTCTAAATTTGTACGCCCTGGTGCTAAACGAATTATCAGTTCGTCGAGCCGAAACGAATTGCAAACAACTGCTTTTGTGGGTGTTGATGGGAAAATTGTTGTTCAGGTTTTGAATATGTCCGATTTGAAAGTGCCTTATACTCTTTGGCTAAAAGATAATGCAGCTGAAGTTATTAGTTTTCCTCATTCAATCGCTACAATAATACTCTAATAATCTTTTAGATATGAATTTTAATAAGAATTTAATCGTAAAAATTACACTCGTTTTATCACTCATTTTGATAGTTGCTTTTAAGTCATTTGGGCAAACAACTGCAACTATAAAAAGCCTTTTTTTGTCTGCAACAGAAAAAACTCGCTTGATAAATGCACCTTCTACATCGCCTACTGCAGCTTTGCTTTCGGCTATGCAAGCACGCGTAAACCAGCGCGCATTATCACCCAGCTTTAGCGATAAATCGGCTACCACCGAATGGTGGCACCATGCAGCTGAATACTTAACGGATGCTGCGCTGATTCATGCTGTGCGCCCCAATGACAAAGTCAATGCATGGCTTCACGAAGCCGTAATGGGCATTGTGCGTCGTCCAGTTGCCGACTGGGCTGGCCCGCGCTTTCGGGGTTATGGCGGTGGCGATATGGTGGGTTCGCTAGAAACGGGTCATCTTGCATGGGCAATTTCTATTGCTTACGATCTTTCGCAGGATTTATATTCAGAATCTGAAAAGGCTGAAATCTTTACAGCTTTACGCGAAAAAGGTCAGATTCCTTGTCGACGATACCTCGATCGTTCCGACTTTTTTCACAACTGGAATTGCGTTCTTTATGCTGGATATACTGTATCTTCGGCAATTTTAGGCGACGAAAAGGCTTTGCATTATGCCGCTTCGTGGTTGCCATTGGCTGCCGACCATTTTCAAAAAGATGGTAGTTATGGCGAATCACTACAATATGCCAATTATGCAGCATATTCCTTGATGTTGGCGCACGAAGCTTTGTTACGCTATCGTCCAACGATGAAAACGACTTTTGAACCATACGGGCGGATTGTCAATTGGGCTTCAACTGCTTTTTTCTTCCGCAAAGCATTGGCCGGTTGGTCATTAATGGATTGGCCTCGTAGTGCCAATTTCGGTGATGGAGCAGCTATTTTCCGTCCTTCAGGTGACTTATTGGTGCATATTGCTGCCCGTGCCAAAGCTGAAAAACCTGTTCAGGCAGGTTTGGCAACTTGGTTGTTTAATTCGCTTTATTTTCCGGCAAATGAGCCTGGGCCACACGACTTGGCAAGTTTTGGTATGGTAAACGGTTTTGGATTTTTATCGGTTATCATGTTGGCCGATGCTGCAAAACCAATTTCGCCAAAGGAAGCTAACTTACCTACTACAACTAGTTTCTCGGGTGGTGATGCATTTATTCGCAGCTCATGGGATGCTTCCACCATTTTAGCAACTCGTATGCCTGCTGAACCGCGTCACGCTTCGGCACATTTACATGGCGATATCAACAGTTTTATATTGGTCCACAACAAACAACGATTATTAGTTGACCCCGGACACAGTTGCTACCGCGATATTACACACGAATTGGAAGCATCTACATCAACGCATAATACCTGTACATTTGAAGTTCCTGCAACCTCAACTTCACCTGCTCGAGTAATCAACCAACGTGGCGGTATTAATCGTCCCATAAAAATGGTTAATGGTGTGCAACAAGGCGCTGCTCCAATTGATTTGGGCGGAAAACGATTGATTGTGAGCCGTGTAGGAAATGTGTCAGTCATTGGTGCCGATGCTGCACAATTGTACGGAGCGCCCATGAAATCGTATGCTCGCTTTTTCATTCAATGTGGCGAAAATGCCTTATTTATTGTTGATAAAATCGAATCCGAAGTTCCTGTAAAAACAACTTGGAATTTCTTGCTAAACAATCAGGATGGAACGCTCGATTTTGAAATGAATCGTCCTGTTTCACTCATAGCTCGCAAAGGTGATGCTGGTGTGAAAATATTCAATTACGGGAAAGCAAACCTCAATGGTCCGGTTTATGCGCTGGTTCACGATGCTTACCACCCACTTCCAGCCCAACGTGGCGAAGGAAAACCTGGTTCGGGCATGTTGATGCGCTGGACGGAACAAACTGCATCTACCTCACGTACCGTTGTAAATGCCTTGGCTATTGATAGTCATGGAGCTATTTTGGGTTGGGAAAGCAAAACCGAAAATAATGAGTACACACTTTCGTCGAAAGACAGAAATCAAAACTGGACATTAACAATGACCGAAATAGGATCTTACAGCATTAATGATACAGTTACTGGTCAATCATATACATTAGGTTCTAATGCCGAAGGAGTTTGGGGATTGTATGCAAATGTTACAGCGGTAAAAAAGAAGAAATAAAAATAGAGTAATTTCTCAAGATAAAAATCGCTATAGACTCGCACGGGATTGACCTCGTCCGGTGAGCCGAAAAACAAGTGAGGTAGGCGGTTAAAAATCGTCCTTGTTTGAGTTCCGACGTATTTCGTCGGAATGAGTTTGGACGATTTGAGCCTAACGAGCGCAAGTTTTTCGAGTGAAGCGGGTGGAGTCTTGAATTTTTTTGCATACTTTTTTGTTTCAAGACAAAAAAGTATGTGGGGTTTGGGGCAAAGCCCCATTTATAGAATTATAAAACATAATCAGGTTTTTTCCATTAAAAATAAAGTTGAACAGCATGAATAAAGCACACATAATTCTTATACTTTTGATATTCAGCTTTTTTACACAAAAAACCGAAGCTCAAAATCCAAAAGAACTTTCTACATCCGATATAACCAATTCGGTTTTCGAAAAAGGTTTGAAATTTACCGAGTTGGATTTCTATGCAGGTACATTGATGTTGCACGGGATGAGTGAGTTTTCGCTTTTAAAAGGAAATGACTCGTTGCAAAACCAAGTGATTGGCTTGTACAAAAAATTTAGCACTGGTGAAATCAAAGCTAAGGGAAGCCTTTATTCATACGAAGCCGGTGGTTCAGGTGCTGCATTTTTAGCTTGGAAAGGTGTTACTAATCAATTGGATGCACAAGTTACTACTGCTGCCGAAAAAATGCTAAAACTGCAAAAACGCTCACCCGAAGGATTAATGACCGCCAATTTTGCCAAAGACGACCAGATTTTTATTGATGTTGCTTTTGCAATAACACCATTTTATCTTTACACAGGATTAAAATCGGGAAATCAGGAGTATTTAAACGTAGCAGTAAATCAAACGTTGGAACTATTCAAAATTCTAAAAGATAAAAAAACAGGTTTGTTACATCAAGCGCGTGGTTTTAATGGTGTTGGAAGTATTTCGGAGGATAATTGGAGCCGAGGCAATGGTTGGGGAGCATTTGCAATTGCTTGCCTTGTGCGCGATTTACCCGAATCGCACCCGAAACGCAATGAAGTAGTTGCGGTTGCACAACAGTTTTTCACTTCGGCAGTTCGTTTACAAAACAAAGAAGGTTTGTGGCATCAGGAAATGACCGACAAAAGTTCCTATGTCGAAACTTCAGGTAGCGGATTGATACTATATGGCTTGGGTATCATGCTCGAAAAGAATTTGTTAGACGCTAAATATTTGGATAATTTCAAACTGGGTTTACGTGGATTTACTTCGTATATTGGTAGCGATGGTTCGGTAAGTCATACTTGTTTTAGCTGTTTAGCCCCCAATAAAGGCACAAAATCCGACTATAAACTTCGTCCGTGGGTGTACAACGACCATCATGCTTTTGGCCCAGTGGTATTAGTGTTTGCGCAAGCTGCAAAAATGAGTATTGATAAAATCACCCCATTGAGACAGCTCGGATTATATTCTATCGCCGATAAGCCGAATATGGTTCGTTGCCAATTGGTTTATGCGCGTGGAAGTGATGTGGCGTGGGAAAACGACCGCATGTCGTATCGGGTTTATGGACCAACAGTGCGCCAAAAAGTAGGGAATGGAATCGACGTTTGGGCAAAAAAAGTCAATTATTCAATTATGGATAAATGGTTTAAATTGAACTCTGAAGGTAAAGATTATCACCAGGATCGTGGCGAAGGCTGTGACTTCTACAACATGGGAAAACTTCGTGGCTGTGGAGCAATTGCTGTTTGGATAGATGGAAAACCATATCCTTCAGAGACTTTTGATTCGTACAAATTCCTTAAAAATCAGATGGATGGCATTGGTGTTCAAATCAATTATCAGTCATGGAATGTGCCTGGCATAAAATTGGAAGAGAAGAAAATCATTGAAATGAACTTGGGAACCAATATTTTTAAAGTAACCAGCACCTTAAAAAGTGATACCGACCGCGAATTGGTGGTTGCCATTGGAATTACTACTTACGGTAAACCTGAGGTAATCCAAAATACTCAAAATAGTAGCTTGGCTGTTTGGGAAAATATTCACGCTGAGCATGGTTGTTTGGGAACAGCTGTATTGGTAAATCCCGCCAACTTTGCGGGCTATGCTAAGTATAATGGCGATGAATATATTTTGGTAAAAGTAAAAACGAATGTACCTTTTGTGTATTATGCTGGCTGTGGTTGGGATAAAAGCAAATACTTTAAAACCAATTCCGATTGGTTTAAGTATGTAAATAAGGAAGCCAAAAAAGTAAAATTTATTGATAATACATCCATTTATAAATAATTACAAATAAAAATATAACAATTATGAAAACAAAAATTATTGTATTGGCAACTTTGCTTTTTGGTTGCTTTTTAGCAAATGCGCAAAACGTAATGCAATCCCCTGAGTACATTAAAGCTTTAACAGCCGATTGGAAAGGTGAGCGTACGGCTGATGGTCGCCCCAAAGTGTCGGACAATTTACTCGAACGACTGAAAGCAATAACGCTGGAAGAAGCTTGGGCTGAATTGATTAACTTAGGTTATTTTGACCAATTTGAAGGTAACTGGAAATTGCTCAACGAAAACGACAACTACGTTATGACTGGTCGTGCTGTTACAGCTCAATTTATGCCTGCACGTACCGATTTAGAAAATCAGGTAATAGAACAAGGCAAAAAAGAAGGTCGCATGTGGGAACAACGTCGTACCGTATCATGGGCAATGACTACATTGGTAGAAGGTGATTTTTATGTAGCTGATGGTTACGACAAACAATCGTACGGAACAGTAGTTGGCTCGAACTTAGGTAATGGTGTTTGGGCACGTTCACATCGTGGCGCTATTGTTTACGGTCATATCCGCGACACCGAGGACTTGCGCAAAATCGACGGGTTTAATGTTTGGGTAAAAGGTACTGATCCTTCGTATATGCGTAAAACATTGTTGACTACCATTAATGCTCCAATTCGTATTGGAAGTGTAACTGTTTTGCCGGGTGATGCTGTTTTAGCAAAAAAAGATGGTGTTATTTTTATCCCTGCCCATTTGGTGGAACACATTGTATTGACTGGCGAAGTAACTGAGTTGTTTGACCTTTTCGGACAACAACGTATCAAAGAAGGTAAATATACAGCTGGAATTATTGATAGCAAATGGAGCGACGAAATTAAAAAAGATTTCCGTAGTTGGCTGGACACTTTCAAAGGTAAATTGCCAATGACAAGACCAGAATTGGATAAATTCCTCGAAAAACGTAATTTCTAATTCATTAAACCACAATAGGCACAATAGTAATATTTTCTATTATTTCTAATGTGGTTAAAGTATATTCTTATGAAGTCATTTTTTAAATACTTATTGTTCACTTTTTTTGTTTCATTTTCGATAGGAACAACTGCGCAAGAATCTAACAGCGAATTCGCGCGTTCAGCCATTTCTGTCGGTGTTTTGGTGCAAGACATGGACAAATCACTTGAATTTTACACCAAAGTGGTAGGCATGATTCAAGTGCGGGAATTTAGTATCGATACCGAAAAAGCAGGTAGAATGGGGTTGACCAATGGGAAACCATTTTCAGTAAAAGTACTTAAACTAGAAAATGTAGTGAATGCTACCGAATGGAAATTGGTTAGTTTTGGCAAGAAAACCAAACTGGCAAAGCAAAAATTCATTGATGATGATAACGGCATTCGGTATGCCACTATCTTTGTGAAATCAATGCAGCCATTATTAGAACGAATCAAAAAATACGGTGTAAAAACCTATGGACAATCGCCCACTATGCTCGATGAAACTCGTCAGTTTGTGCTTCTCAAAGACCCAGACGGCAATTTTATTGAGTTTATTGGTCCAAAATAACTGTTTCTAATTCGCACAAAACTGCTCATTAACGACCGACCTCGTCCGGTGAGCCGAAAAACAAGTGCAGACGACGTGGAAATCTTTTCTGTTTGAGACCTGACGTATTTCGTCAGGTTGAGTTTAAAAGATTTCAGTCGTCAAGCGTAAGTTTTTCGAGTGAAGCGGGCGGAGTCTTGAATTTTTTTGCTTTCTTTTTTGTTTCAAGACAAAAAAGTGAGTGGGGTTTGGGGCAAAGCCCCATAAAAACTAATAAAAATAACAATATCAATATCATGAAAAAAACAACCATTGTACTAGTTCTAACAATTTTTGTCATCAATCTTTTTGCTGAAAAATTCGTTTCCGAAATCAAATCACTCTCAGGTGAGAAATGGTACGGTGCTTACACTGCCAAAGCCTACTGCAATACACCGTTGAAAGACATTAACTTTCAACCATATTTGGCCAATGAAAAGAAAAGCGATTTAAGTCGCGATAACCGTGGCAATCAAGCAGCGCCGGTTATGGTTTCAACTTTGGGTCGCTACGTGTGGAGTAACGAACCTTTTGCTTTCGAATTTAAAAATGGGGATTTAATCATTTATTCTGAGGTTGAAAAAGTTGAAGCAGTTGCAGCTGGTAAAACTATGCGCGATGGTTATCTTGGCGCTATGAACAAATACTTCCCTGCTTCGGGAAAAACACCAAATTTAATGATGTTCAAACTTCCACAGTACAATACATGGATTGAACTAGGAACCAATCAGAATCAAAAAGACATTTTAAAATATGCCAATGATGTTATCAAAAACGGCTTCCCAACTGGCGTATTTATGATTGATGATATTTGGTCGAAAGATTATGGTAATTTTGAATTTGATCCAACTGCTTTCCCAGACCCAAAAGGAATGATTGACGAATTGCATGCCAAAGGTTTCAAAGTAATGCTTTGGTTAACTCCGTTCATTAGTCCTGATGGAAAAGAATACAAATATTTGGTACGCAACAAATGTTTGGTACTTAAAAAAGGAAGCAAAGCTCCAGCACTTATGAAATGGTGGAATGGCTACAGTGCATGTTTGGACTTTACCCAACCGAAAGCTAACGAATGGTTACACGGTCAATTGAAAAACTTACAAGATAAATACGGCGTGGATGGTTATAAATTTGATGCTGCTGACTTTGACTTTTATATTAAAGGTTCACCTAATTACCCAAACGAAGAAACAAATGTAATAGCTACGCAACAAGCGGAATTATTTGGAAAATTTGGTGCAGCATACGATTTTAACGAGTTTCGTGCAGGTTGGAAGAATGGCAATCAGCCGCTTGCTCAACGTTTGCAGGACAAAGGATATTCGTGGGATGAATTGAAAATTCTGGTCCCAGATATGCTTTCGGCTGGTATTATTGGGCACCCATTTACATGCCCCGATATGATTGGTGGTGGTTTGCTTTCTAACTTCGAAAATATTGATTATAGCAAATTTGACCAAGAATTGATGGTTCGTTCGGCACAAATTCAGGCCATGATGCCTATGATGCAATTTTCAGTTGCTCCTTGGCGCGTATTGGATGCAAAACATTTACCTATGGTGAAAGAAGCTGCATTGCTTCATGCTAAATTAGGCGATTTTATTGCTGAATTGGCTCAAAAAGCTGCAAAAGATGGTGAACCTATTGTTCGTCATTTGGAGTATTCTTTCCCAGGTCAGGGTTTTGAATCGTTCGATAATCAGTTTATGTTAGGCGACAAATATTTAGTTGCTCCAATGATTTTAAAAGGATATTCGCGAAGCGTAAAACTTCCTAAAGGCAACTGGAAAGATGAATTAGGCAAGAAATTTAAAGGTGGAAAATCGTACGTTATTGATGTACCTTTGAACCGATTACCGTATTTCGAAAAGTTGAAATAAATGGCTGTATCAATTATAAAAGTCTAATAGTCTTTGCTTTGTGAAACTTTGTGTTGGCTTTGTGAAACTTTGTAGTATAACGTTTACACAAAAATCACAAAATAACACTAAACCCAATAAATTTATATATTGAAAATAGATTAAATCTACTATACATGAGAAACAAATTTTTTATTATTGCTGCATTTTGCACTTTTTACTCTTTCAGCTTCGGACAACAAGCATTTTACGAATCATTCGATTCTGGTTCAGCAGATGGTGTAAAAGGAAAAGCTATGGTGTTCGATGGTGTTTTTACGGAGCAATCTGTGTCGCATGACAAACTGGCTATGACTCCCGATTTTACGGTCGAAGCTTGGATAGCGCCACAAGAATATGCTTCCAATTTGGCGGCTATAGTTGATAGGGAAGTAGAATTTAAACAAGGTTTTATCTTTGGAGTTAATCCTACCGGCAAGCTTGTTGCTGGAGTTGCAGTTAAAGATGCATGGATCAGTTGCACTTCTCATGAATCTGTTCCATTACTAAAATGGTCACATATTGCGTTGACTGTCGAAAATGGAAAAGCCATTACTGTTTTTATCAATGGGAAAAAATCAGGCAGTACAATACTAAATGACCTTATTACATTTTGCAATGATTGCCCGTTAAGTATTGGAAAAACGCAAACAAAATTAACGGCTGCCAATACCGAACGTGAAACAAGTTCATTTGTTAAAACGTACAATCGTTTTGATGGATTAATGGATGAATTGAATATTCACAATACAGTGCTAACTGAAGAAGCTATCGCTCAAAAAGTGAATGCGACCAAGTTAGCTGTAGAGCAACCGCTACAATATCACAAAATGCCTTCGGGAGCTAATTTACCTACAAAATTTGGTGCCGTTTATACACAGTTGAAATATGCTCCGGCATGGGATAAATTATGGCGAGGAAGCGAAAAACCGGATATTGTGGTTCGTTTTGATAATAGTCCTGTTCGTTATGTGTTTTGGCGTGGAACGGGTTACATTCCTGCCATTGTGAATGAAAAAGACCAGTGGATGAGCGACCAAAGTTTAGAGCATTGGGGTACAGGTGAATGTTACGAAGCTATGGGCGACAAACAAGCTCGTTATTCGCATGTTCGCTTACTCGAAAACACACCTGCACGTGTTGTGATTCATTGGCGCTATGCATTAGCGGGAATCATACACCAACTATTCCCCGATGATGAAAATGGTTGGAGCGATTGGGCAGATGAATATTGGACTATTTATCCGGATGGAATTGCAGCACGTAAGCAAGTGCTTTGGAGTAAGCGTTTTGATACAGATAAAGGTTCAATGCAATTTCAGGAAACTATTTTTTTCTGTCAACCAGGCACTCGTCCGCAGGACAATGTAGAAATGGAAGCAATCACTTTCCTTGATATGAAAGGCAATAAAGCGTCTTACAATTGGAACGATGGGCCTCCTAAATTAAAGATGTTTAGCAACCCGAAATATCAATCCATTGAGTTGGTGAATTTCAAAGCCAACTATAAACCATTTAGTATTTTCGATGAAAAACGTGTTTGTCAGCCGTTTTCGTTTGGAAATATGAAAGAATATACCACTTTCCCAAACTGGAATCACTGGCCTGTACAGCAAGTTATGAGTGATGGTCGCAATGCTGTTGCACCCGATAAACCCTCGCATTCGTCGCTTACCGGTTCGAACGGTAAAATGCAAATTGTAGAGAAAAAATCGGAAGGCGAATATTGGGCTAGCTCGCTTAGAGGTATGACCGATAGTTCAATTGAAACATTGATGCCTTTAGCAAAATCATGGAATTATGCTCCTCCAGCTAGCAATATTTCAGTTGGTTTTACAGCATCTTATGATAAATATCAACGTGCTTATGTATTGAAAAGCACTTCTAAAAACCCAAAATCTATCTTATTTACTGTAAATGCTTCGGAAGCTTCACCTGTTCAGAATTTAGCATTCGTAATTGAAAATTTCAGTGAGCCAATTAAAAAAATTACCCTGAATAAAAAAACATTGAAACCAGGAAAAGATTTTTACGTGGGACAGGTTGATGGTTTGGAAGGCACGAATACGGTGGTTTTCGTGAAAGTGGTTAGTGTCAATCCGGTAGTGATTAAAGTAAATTGAAATATTTCAGTAGTAGATTGAGCATAAATTGCCGGCTGCTTTAGCTGCCGGTAAACAAGTTTTTAATATTCTTGGCTTTAGCCAAATAATATCAAAATAGAAACAATGAAAAGAACAACACTAATTTCAAGTTTTTTTGTAAGTATTGGATTGTGTTTTACGCTGCTTACAGTGGCTCAAACTCCACTTTACAAAGATAAAAATGCACCTGTCGAAAAACGAATCAGCGATTTGCTTAAACGCATGACATTGGAAGAAAAAATCCTGCAACTTAACCAGTATACATTTGGAATCAACAATAATCCAAATAATATCGGACCCGAGGTAAAAAAACTTCCGAATGGAATTGGCTCTTTAATTTATTTTAGTGCCGATCCTGTGTTGCGCAATCAAATTCAGAAAAAAGCCATGGAGGAATCTCGACTATGTATTCCTATTCTTTTTGGCTTTGATATAATACATGGTTTACGTACGGTTTATCCTATTTCCATTGCACAAGCTTGCTCTTGGAATCCGGATTTAGTAACACAATTATGTGCGGTAGCTGCCAAGGAATCAGTATTGTCAGGTGTCGACTGGACATTCTCGCCTATGATTGATGTGGCACGCGACCCTCGTTGGGGACGTGTTTCCGAAGGTTATGGCGAAGATCCATACACCAATGCTGTTTTTGGAGTAGCTTCGGTAAAAGGTTATCAGGGAAAAAATTTGTCTGATTCGTATTCCATAGCAGCTTGTTTAAAGCACTATGTTGGCTATGGAATGTCGGAAGGTGGTCGCGATTATCGCTATTCCGATGTTTCGGCTCAATCGCTTTGGGAAACCTACTTGCCACCTTACGAAGCTTGTGTAAAAGCGGGAGCTGCAACTTTGATGAGTGGCTTTAATGACATTAGCGGTGTGCCTGCAACTGCCAATTATTATACCTTGACCGAAATTCTAAAAAAACGATGGAAGCACGATGGTTTTGTGGTTTCGGACTGGAATGCTGTAAAACAATTGGTATGGCAGGGCGTAGCAAAAGATGAAAAAGAATCAGGCTTAAAAGCATTTATGGCTGGAGTGGAAATGGATATGAAAGATGATATTTATCGCGTACATTTTCCTGCTTTAGTTGCTGAAAAGAAAATCCCTATGAAAAATATCGATGATGCTGTTGCTCGTGTATTGCGTGTAAAATTCCGATTGGGATTGTTTGATGAACCATACACAAAAGTTGTGGAAGAAAAAGAACGTTATTTGAAACCGGAAGACGTGGCTTTAGCACAAAAACTGACCGAAGAAACTATGGTTTTGTTGAAGAATAAAAACAATACATTGCCTTTGTCTGCAAATATTTCAAAAATTGCTTTGATTGGTCCAATGGCTAAAGATCAGGAAAATATTGTTGGTTCATGGTCATTTAACGTAAAGACTGCTGATGCCGAAACGCTCTACGATGGTATTCAAAAGGAATTCAAAAATGCAACAATCAATTATGCTTTAGGATGCGATTTTGATGGAACAAACGAAGCTGGTTTTGCCGAAGCACTTGATAAAGCGAACGAATCGGAAGTAATTATTTTATGTTTGGGCGAAAAGAAAACATGGAGTGGCGAAAATGCATCGCGTTCAACCATCGCTTTGCCCGCCATTCAGGAAAAATTAATGCAGGAACTCAAAAAAACAGGTAAACCAATCATTTTGGTTCTTTCTAATGGTCGTCCGCTTGAATTAGTGCGCCTCGAACCACTGGCCGATGCTATTGTAGAGATTTGGCAACCTGGTATTGCAGGTGGAACACCTTTGGCTGGTATTTTGTCTGGTAGAGTGAATCCTTCAGCAAAATTGGCCATCACATTTCCACTTACCACCGGACAAATTCCAACCTATTACAATATGCGTCAATGTGCACGTCCTTATGGTACTGAAGGCAATTATCAGGATATTTCTACTGAGCCTTTGTATTGGTTTGGTCATGGCTTGAGTTATACTTCATTTACATACGGCGATGCCAAACTTTCGGCAACAAAGATTACCAAATCGCAGAAAATGACTGTAGAAGTTACTGTGGCCAACTCTGGTTCTGTGAAAGGAAAAGAAACCGTACTTTGGTATATTTCCGACCCCGCTTGCAGCATTTCGCGCCCCATGAAAGAGTTGAAATATTTTGAAAAGAAGGAAATCAATGCTGGCGAAAAAGCAGTTTATAAATTCGAAATTGACCCCATGCGTGATTTAAGTTTCACCAATGCAACTGGCAAACGATTTGTAGAAGCGGGCGATTTCTATGTGCATGTAAATAATCAAAAAATTAAATTTGAAATAGTTGAATAATTTAGAATAAATAATTTAATGATACTTTGCGCCTTTTTAACTTTGCGTTCTTTGCGTTCAACAAAAATATTATCCCTATGAATAGAATACTCAGAAATTTTATATTTGTTGCTCTAATGTGTTTGTTGTCAAGCACAGTTAAAGCACAATCCCTTTACCAAAACCCTTCATTATCTTTCGAAGTTCGTGTAAACGACCTTGTTTCGCAAATGACCTTGGACGAAAAAATCAGTCAAATGGTAAATAACTCACCGGCTATTCCAAGGTTGGGAGTTCCGGCGTATAACTGGTGGAACGAAACCTTGCACGGTGTAGCTCGTAGTCCATACAAAGTCACTTCCTTTCCGCAAGCCATTGCTATGGCTGCAACATGGGATACAGCTTCACTGCGTAAGATGGCTGATTATTGTGCCGTGGAAGGGCGTGCTATTTACAACGATTCACGCAAAAAAGGTAAAACAGGTATTTATCTCGGACTAACCTATTGGACACCCAATATTAATATTTTTCGCGACCCTCGCTGGGGTCGTGGACAGGAAACTTATGGTGAAGATCCTTTTCTGACTGGTTCTTTGGGTAAAGCTTTTGTTGATGGATTGGAAGGAAATGACCCAAAATACTTGAAAGCTTCTGCTTGTGCTAAGCACTTTGCTGTACATAGCGGACCGGAATGGAGTCGTAGTACTTACAATGCCAATGTTTCCACTTACGATTTAGGGGACACTTACCTGCCTGCTTTCCGTGATTTGATTGTAGATGCCAAAGTAAGCGGTGTAATGTGTGCGTACAACCAGTTCGAAGGTCAGCCTTGTTGTGGAAATGATAAATTAATGCAAGACATTCTTCGCAAAGATTGGGGTTATAAAGGATATGTTACTTCCGATTGTGGTGGTATCACATTCTTCTGGAAAACTCACAAAACGCACGAGAACAAAGAGTCGGCATCTGCTGATGCAGTTATAAACGGTACTGATTGCGAATGTTCCAACGACCCCACTTACAAAGCCCTGAAAAATGCATTGGCTCAAGGATTATTGACCGAAGAGCAAGTTAATACGTCCGTAAAACGACTGTTTATGACTCGTTTCCGCTTGGGAATGTTTGACCCCGATGAATTAGTTCCTCTCGGAAAAACGGATATTACAGCACTTGAAAGTACTGAACACAAAGCACATGCACTGAAAATGGCACAACAATCCATTGTTTTACTGAAAAATGAAAATAATCTATTGCCACTTAGCAAAAAGCTCAAAAAAATAGCCGTTGTTGGGCCTAATGCCAACGACAAAATGGTAATGCTTTCAAATTATTATGGCTATCCTTCGCACATTTCTACAGTTTTGGATGGTGTAAAACAAAAAGTGGGTAAAAAAGTAATCTTCGAACAAGGGTTGAATTTGGTTGATAATAAAGTATTTAAATCAACCTATAATGCCAAGTTATTTTCTTTCAAAGGCGTTCAAGGCTTTAATGCCAATTATTTTCAAAATACGAAATTTGAAGGTGAAGCATTAATTAAAAAGCTGGATAAAAATGTAGATTTTAAATGGGGTGATGGTCATTTGATTGACAATAAACTCGTTATCAGAGATATGTCGGCTCGTTGGAATACAACTTTTACACCAGAAAAAACGGGCGAAATTACCTTTATTTTAATGGGCGATGACCGTGCATTTCTGTATTTGGATGGTAAAAAAGTAATAGAAACCGATTTGAAAAATTCTTATTATACTTTTAAGGCTGAGAAAGGCAAGAAATACGAGCTCACCATTGAATACAAGCAATACAATGATAATGCAGAGATTAAATTCGACATGGGTTATATCGAAACCTTAAGTCCAAGTGCTCTTGCTGCCCGTGTGAAAAGTGCCGATGTGATTATTTTTGTCGGAGGCATTTCAGCACAACTCGAAGGTGAATCGATGCCGGTAAGTGTTGATGGTTTTAAAGGTGGTGATCGTACGCATATTAATCTTCCGGCATTGCAAACCGAAACCATGAAAGCATTGAAAGCTACAGGCAAACCGGTTGTATTTGTGAACATGTCGGGTAGCGCCATGGGGTTTGAATGGGAAGCGGCAAATCTTCCTGCCATAATTCAAGCATGGTATGGAGGACAGTCAGGTGGACAGGCTATTGCCGATATTTTGTTTGGCGATGTAAATCCTTCGGGTAGGTTACCGATTACATTTTATAAAAACGTAAATGATTTACCTGATTTTGAAGATTACAGCATGGCCAATCGCACCTATCGTTATTACAAAGGCGAGCCTTTATTTCCGTTTGGATTTGGACTGAGCTATACAAAGTTCGCGTATACTAACCTTGAAATGCCAGCTACCTTGAAAAAAAATACGGATTTGAAAGTAAAAGTCAATGTTACAAATGCAGGAAAACGTGCCGGCGATGAAGTGGTTCAATTGTATGTGTCGCATAAAAACACTAATATGCTTGTTCCAATTCGTGCCTTGAAGGGATTTCAACGAATCAATTTAAAAGCAGGAGAAACTAAAACCTTGACATTTGAGATTCCGGTCAAAGACCTTTCAATTATCAACGAAGAAGGCAAAGCGATTCAAATTGACGAAGATCTCGAAATTTTTGTTGGAGGTGGGCAACATACTGCAATTTCAATTTCTGATAGTAGTGTTAGTCAAAAAACGGTGAAAATTTTACATTAACCAGAATTTAAAATATCTATAGAAGACAGATTTCTATATATTTATCTTGAAATAAAGGAATGCCAGATTATAAATGATCGGCATTCTTTTTTTTAATAGTTTGGTCAAATATTTTCAAATAGGTTACGAGAATCATTATTGATTGGATAAAATTTAAAATATGCATTGTAAATATCAAAAAAGTAGTATTTTTGCATTATGTTTTGTGGTAATATATGGGGTATTCATTACCCCTTATTATAATATGAAAGATAATGGCAAGAACTTACATATCTGAAAGCTTAAGTTTAGAACAACAAGAGTTTATTCATCTCATTGATGAATATGAAGTCATTATTTTCTCAATTTCAACAATTGAGAAAACACTTCAACACACTTTCAATAACCTCAACGAGATTTTAGAAAATCTTGTTCAAAAGAAATTTCTCACTCGTCTTGAACGTGGGAAGTATTGCCGGTCTACATTTAAAAACGATATGGTCATTGGTTGCTTTTTGACTACAAATGCCGCTGTTGCCTATTGGTCAGCTCTCAATCTTCACGGATTAACAGAGCAATTTTCAAATACCATATTCATTCAAACAACGAAGCAGAAAGAGCAAAAGAGCATAGCTGGCACCAACTATCAGTTTGTAAAGTTAAGGCCTACAAAAATTACTGGAATTACAAAGCAAGGTTATGGGAATAATGCTTTTTCTATGACCGATGTTGAAAAAACAATAATCGACTGTTTCGATTTACCTCAATACTCAGGCGGATATGCTGAATTAATCAGGGCTTTTGCTGATGCCTCTATTGATGCTCAAAAAATGATTGAATACTGTAAGGTTGTAAGTAATATATCAGTTACAAAGCGTTTAGCATGTCTTGCTGAAATATTGGGTAAGGAAAAATTTGCAACATTCCTAAGATATGCAAAGACTGTTGTCAACGAAGCATACACACTTTTCGATCCTTTTGGCTCTGATGAAGGCGAATTTATAAAAGAGTGGAAAATTCGCTTGAATATTTCCCGTGAACAAATTTTAGATATAAGTAAAAAACAATACTAATGATCCTTCAACGCGAAATAGCCGTTATCGCTCAAGGCAAAAATATTTCCAAACTCACGATTGATAAAGATTGGGTGCTTGGTCATTTTCTCGATGCAATTTATTCGATAGAATATTTAAAAGAAAACCTGATTTTCAAAGGCGGAACGTGCCTGAAGAAATGTTATTTACCGGATTACAGATTCTCGGAAGACCTTGACTTCACCTGCCGAAATGCAGAATTTCAACTAAAAAAGTCACATATTGAGAGTATCTGTAAATTACTGGATAATCGTGCCGGAATTCCTACTCATTTAGATAAATTCCTGACTTTAGAGCATGAAAATAAACCAACAGGATATCAGGTTCTTGTGAAATTCTGGGGGGCTGACCATAAACAAAGTGAATCACCACCAGTTCCCGCACGTTGGTTAACAAGCGTAAAAATCGAAATTATCACGTACGAAAAGTTAATGTTGCCAATTGAAGAAAAATGTGTTATTCACGGTTATTCTGATTCGCTGACTCCGGCAATTGAAGAAATCCCTTGCTATTCAATTGTCGAAATGATGTCAGAAAAACTACGGGCACTTATCCAACGTTCATATTCTGCCCCACGTGATTACTACGATATCTGGATGTTATCACAGACTTTCGCAGACTTAGATTACGATACGATTGTAAGTACATTTCTGGAAAAAATGAAATTCAAAGGATTAGAGTTTACAGGAATTGACCAGTTTATCAATGCTCAAACCGACAAAATAGTAGGTAATGCATGGAAAAACAGTTTATCTCACCAAATTCCAAATGGTAATTTGTCTGAATATGAAAAAGTAAAGAGTGATTTGCTCGTATTATTTGAGAGAATATTTCATTGATTCATTCAGCAATAATATTTATTATCTTATGAAACGTATTCTTATAACCGGAGCAACCGGAAATGTTGGTAGTGAAGTCATTCGATTTTTAATGGAAACGAATACAGTAAATGAAATCATTGCTGGAGTTCGAAATATTGATAAGGCCAGGGAAAGTTTCAAGAATTATCCCAAATTACAATTAGCAAATTTTGATTTCGAGAATCAAGAAAGCTTCGACATAGCTTTAGCTGGCATTGATACTGTTTTCTTGTTGCGTCCTCCACATATTTCAGATATAGAAACCTACTTCGAACCCCTTATCAATAAAATAAAGGAAAAAAACGTTACTGAAATTGTGTTTCTGTCCGTTCAGGGGGCTGAATTAAGCAAGGTGATTCCACACAATAAGATTGAGAGATTGATAACAGAGTCCGGTTGTGATTATATCTTTCTTCGACCAAGTTATTTTATGCAAAATCTGACAACAACCTTACTAAAGGATATTCAAACAAAACGAAAGATTGTTCTTCCAGCAGGAAAGGCAAAATTCAACTGGATAGATATCGAAAATATCGGAGAAGTCTGCGCCATTTTGCTCAACCAGTTTTCGGATTTCAAAAACCAATCCATTGAGTTGACTGGTACTGAAAATGAAGACTTTTATTCTGTAGCAGACAAAATAAACCAAAATCTAAATTCAAATATCACTTTTCAAAATGTATCTCCCTTTAAATTTTACTCTATAAAGAAAAACGAAGGGCTTAACAAAGGGTTGATAATTGTAATGATAATGCTTCATTTTTTACCACGTTTTCAAAAACCTCCTCGTATTTCTGACTTTTTCGAGAGAGTAATCGGTAAAAAACCAACAACATTAAGCGAATTCATAAAAAGGGAAAGAAATATAATTCTTGGTAAATTATCAGTTTGATAAATTTAAAACTTTATTGACGACAAAACACCCAGAAACACCTTACTAATATGCTTTTCAGAAGAAACATACCGCATCTAAATAAATAACTGTATACCCAAATTGTTTCGTATCCATTCCGTCATCTACACTTTAAGTGCATAAAAAATCCCATAAATCAGATTTGACATCTGTTTTATGGGGTTTTCAATTTAGTTGCTGATTGAATTATTTTTTGTTCAATTTCCAGTTATGCGGTAATAGCTCGTGGAGTTTTTGGATGTTGTGA
>MNZK01000001.1 GCA_001873635.1 Porphyromonadaceae bacterium CG2_30_38_12
ATACTCCCTTATTTTAAAAATATTAGACGCGGAGGAATATAAATTTTGTAATTGAATATAAATGTATTCCCAGCTTTTTACTTGGCGACAAAAAGATGATTACGACGATTTGTACGATGTTGATAGTGAAAAGGTGATGCCTTAATTCGAACCTGTTAATGAACTTATAGCTAAAATTGAAAAGTTGCTTAATGAGTAAAAATTCTTTTTGGTAATTGGCTATTAAGTAACTAACAATAATAAAATCTAAGATAGAATGAAATTGCTTCTTACTTATAATCCTTGCGTGAACCGAAACATCCTAATAATAGTAATACTTATATGCCTACAAAGCACGTATTTACAAGCACAGACCGAAATTAAAAAAATTACTTTAAAATCAGGTTCAACTTACATAGGTGAAATTATTGTTAGCAATGATGAGTTGGTAATGATTAAAGATGTGAGCGGAGCACGTTTTCAGTTTGCCACATCCGAAGTGGTTTCGATTGAAAAAACGGTACCCAATATCGACAACAAGCTTCAGCAAAACAAAAGTGCAACGGTATCAAAAATAGCTATTCAGCTTGCGGGAACTGTTTTTACAGCATCGGCTCAACGCGCCTTTGAAAACTATGCAGGCACAGAAATAGCACTCATTGCTGGCAACAAAAAAGCTTTTGGTAAAGATGTGTTTTTGGGATTAGGCATCGGATATTTATCTATTTCCGGGGCTTCTAAATCGCAACAAATAAATCTTTTGCCCGTATTCTTCAACATGCAAACTTATACATCCAAAAACCTTACAAGCGGCTATTTTGGTTTAGACGCAGGCTATGCATTCGAGCAAAACGGCACTTACCAAGGTGGAATGTTTGCGAACATTGCGGTAGGAATTAGGCACCGTTTGAATTACCAAACATCACTGCAAGCCAGCATATTTAGCGGCGTACAAACAATTAGCGGCACGCTCCAAGAAACAACCTCAAACGGCACATTTTTGTATTCGGGCAATACAACTATGAGTAAAGTAGGGCTAAAAATTGAAATTCAATTCTGAGCTTAAAATCCACTGAAAACAAAGGTTAATTTCATTGGGCGTGTGGGGTGTGTAGCTGAGCAAAGCTTCACGGCACGCATTAAATTCTGACTTTTAATCAGTTTCAGGTTATTCGACCCATCAGATTCAGAAGCAATAGGAACTAAAATAAAAGATATTCCATCAACTGCTTGCGCTTTGTCAATTTCGTAAGTCAAAATTTTTGACATATCGAAGTTGTAATAATACAAAAGATTATTATTAGCATCTTTTTCGTAAGCAATACCTCCAAGAACAGCAATCGAATCGGATGGAAGTTTTTTTGTTTTAAAGAAATTATCGTATTCACTTTCCTTAATCATCAATATGCTCGAAACCAGCGGAACAGCCAACGTGCTATCTTTGAAATCGTTCACATCAACGCGAAGCAAACTTCTGTTGAGCAAAAGTGTTTTATTTCCAGATTTTGCTTTCAAGCGTTCCACAATATTTTTTACGGGCACCGTCACTTGGGTATAAATGTTGGCAGGCGACGAAATTAGGTTAAGCGAACTATTGGCATCGAAAGCTGCTTTCACAGTGGCTTGGTTAGGTCGATAAAATCTGTTTACCTTGCTAATCTCTTCATTTGCAGGGTAATTTATATAAGTATTTATTACCACAGTAGAATCAGAGCCATCGGATTTTTTAATTTTTTCGGAAAAATGATAATAATATTTCATGTAAAGTTCACGAACGTGAAGCAAACTTGCCGAACCAAAATTAGAACTAACATACAAACCATTGAAAAACTTGTGAAATAGCATTTGATCAGCTTTTGTATAAGTTACATGAAAAACGCTATCAAAATCGGATACAAAGTCGCTACTTAATGGAATCTCGATGGAAGTTGATGAAGGGCGAACACCGGCAAAGTTTTTTGGCGTAAAAATTTTTGAACCAATGCGTTGGTTTTTGGAACAATAATCCGAGACATTTAAATTTGAAGTATATCGCGTGTTATAATCAAACACGTTACCCTGATCCATACGATAAACACTAATTTCCATAGGGGCATAAGCATCACCAAACCACGAAGTGTATATTAGGTTTAATTTAGCTGAATCAGCAATCGCATTTGAAGGAAAGGTAACATCTAATGGTGGTTGCAATTGTGTCAAAATATCGGCATTCAGGGTGCCATAAGTTTGGTCAACATAAGTCCCCAATAACATAGAGTCAGGTCTTGAATAGATATAAGGAACTATAAAGTTAGATGAAGTTAAATGGAAGGTTGCAGTATCTATTAGAATGGAGTTGCCCGTAGGCTGTATAGATAACCCAAGGTCAGAAATATCACTGTTGCAAGCTGTAAAAGAGAGCAATAAAATAATAGATACGAAAAACGATTTCAGTTTCATAAAGTAAAAATTGAAAAGATGCATTTTTTAGAAAAAAATAAACGTGGTTTACATCAACGAATCGTAGAAACGAAGATACTCATCGGCATAATCCTCTTCTTTAACATAATGTAAGTAATTGTATTTTTTTTCGGTTATATAATCCAAAATAATTTGATTGGGCTTTGGGGTTGATTGTATTACACCATCAGAAAAGTCTATCGCAAATTTAGAAAGAGTTTCATAATCAATTACTTTATCTTTGAGTTGCGTAAGATGCTTTTTTTCGATACCTTCGAGTTTGAGCCTATCGGCAAATAAACTACGAAAAGGTTTTGTGAAAGCATCGTTGCAAAGCGAATAAACCACCTTGGAATTTTTAAAAAATGGATCTTGGTTATAGGCTTTTTTTATATATAAAGGAGCAAGTGCAGTCATCCAGCCACTACAATGAATAATATCAGGCGTCCAACGGAGCTTTTTTACCGTTTCCATAACACCGCGTATAAAGAAAATAGTACGCTCATCATTGTCATCGTATTCCACATTATTCGCATCCTGAACAGTATTTTTACGCTGAAAATAATCATCATTGTCGATAAAATAAACCTGCAAGCGCGCAGCCTGAATGGAAGCAACTTTTATAATAAGCGGATGATCGGTGTCATCAATAATTAGGTTCATACCAGAGAGGCGAATAACTTCGTGCAGCTGATTTCTTCGTTCGTTTATTGCACCGAACTTGGGCATAAAAGTTCTTGTTTCTTTTCCTCTATCCTGCATTGCCTGAGGCAAATACCGGCTCATGTTAGCAATTTCAGATTCTGGCAAATAAGGAAAAATTTCTTGCGAAATGTAAAGAATCTTATTAATTTTTTTCTTCATCTAAGTTTTAAAAGCGATACTTTTGTGTAAAACTGAAATACAAAGATATAGAAAAAAAATCGGAAATATACAAGAAAGATAAGCAAATTGTTAAGCAACTTTATATTGAATCGAGTTATTTGAATAAAAAATGAATAAAAAATATTTTTTAACTGTCTAAATTACAAATTATTAGTACAAAATACATGACCATTTTTCAATTTTGGATTGAAAACATTTTACAAAAGTTTAACCTTGACTATAAACCACAGCAACATGCACATTTTCACCTATTTTGACTGATTTGAGAAGTCTCAAAAAAGCATTTGTGTGTCATTTTGTCATTTATTCAAGATTTAAGTTGCTAAAAAAGCTAAGGTATGAAATTTGAATGTCAAAATTGATTATCTTTGCTATCTTTTTTAAATTATCAAATATCAAAAACATACATGACTGAAAACGAACAAATTGTATCTAAAATTGTTGAAGGCATACAAGAACGAAAAGGGAAAGAGCTTGTAGTTGTCAATATGACCAAGTTAAAAGAATCGCCCTGTAACTATTTCGTAATTTGCGAGGGCGACTCCAACGTACATGTAAATGCCATTGCACTTTCAATCAAAGACTATGTACGCGAACAAATAAAAATAAAACCATATGCTACGGATGGTTTTGAAAATTGCCAATGGATCGCAATGGATTACGGACAAATTATTGTGCATGTATTTCAACGTGAAACGCGTGCATTTTATGACTTGGAGCACTTGTGGGCTGACGCTAACATAAAAAGAATTCAAGATTAAATTGAAAAAATGTGAGGGTAAACAAAACATTTATTAAAGACAGCCTTCGCAAAAAAAAGTATTTAATTAAATATTAGTAAGTAAATTAAATTTTCTCTTTCATGGAAAATAAAAAACAAAAACAAACGCTCCCTTTTCAAGGCAAATCTTCTGGTAAGACGCCCAAATTCAATATATCATGGATTTATGGCATCATTATTTTGGTACTCATAGGTTCTTATTTCATGAACGATACGCTACCTGCTAAGGATATTCCCTATTCCACGTTTCAGAACTATGTGAATCAAGGACTTGTGGAAAAAATAGATGTGTATTCATCAAAAAATTCGGTAGAAGCTACAATCAAGGAGAAAGCAGTGAAAACGGTATTTGGCAAAAATGCCGATGTATATGAAAAAGATCGAAGAGTAAGTGTTCGCATACCATCCGTAGAAGAGTTTTCAAAGTTTATAAACAGCTCTAAAGATAGCAAAGTCTATTTAGGCGTTGTGGATTACAAACTTAGTCGCGATTATGTAGAACTGTTTTTATACAGTATTTTGCCATTTTTACTACTAATACTGTTTTTTGTATTTATGAATCGCCGCATATCAGGTCAGATGGGTGGCGGCGCAGGCGGCATATTTAATGTTGGAAAGTCAAAAGCACAAGTTTTTGAAAAAGGAAACACAACGAACAAAACTACGTTTAAAGATGTAGCTGGTCTTGCCGAAGCTAAGCAAGAGATAGAAGAAATAGTTTCCTTTCTGAAAAACCCATCGAAATATACCGAATTAGGAGGTAAAATTCCCAAAGGAGCCTTACTAGTAGGACCTCCAGGAACAGGTAAAACTTTATTGGCTAAAGCTGTAGCAGGAGAAGCCGATGTTCCATTTTTTTCTATGTCGGGGTCGGATTTTGTAGAAATGTTTGTCGGAGTGGGTGCATCGCGCGTACGAGACTTATTTCGTCAGGCGAAAGAAAAGTCTCCCTGTATCATTTTCATCGACGAAATTGATGCCGTAGGTCGCGCACGTGGCAAAAACCCGAACATGGGAAGCAATGACGAACGCGAAAATACATTGAATCAGTTATTAACCGAAATGGATGGATTTGGCTCCAACAGTGGCGTAATAATTTTGGCAGCTACCAATCGAGCTGATATTTTAGACAAAGCATTACTCCGGGCGGGACGTTTCGACCGTCAGATACATGTTGATTTGCCCGATGTGCACGAGCGTAAACAAATTTTCAACGTACACCTACGTCCCATCAAAATAAACGAAACGGTAGATGTTAATTTTTTAGCAAAGCAAACTCCTGGTTTTTCTGGTGCCGATATAGCAAATGTGTGCAACGAAGCTGCCCTGATAGCAGCTCGTAAAAATAAAAGTTTTGTTGAAAAACAAGACTTCTTAGATGCTGTAGATCGTATAGTTGGTGGTTTGGAAAAGAAAACTAAAATTACAACCATTTCGGAGAAAAAATCTATTGCTTACCACGAAGCTGGACATGCTACGATTAGCTGGATGCTTGAACATGCTAATCCTTTGGTGAAAGTTACCATAGTGCCCAGGGGTGAAGCTCTTGGAGCAGCCTGGTATTTGCCCGAAGAACGTCAATTGACTAACAGAGAGCATATTTTAGACGAAATGTGCTCAACCTTGGGTGGTCGCGCTGCCGAAGAAGTATTTATGAATCAAAACTCTACCGGTGCTATAAACGACTTAGAACGGGTTACAAAACGAGCCTATGCCATGGTTGCTTATTTTGGTATGAGCCAAAAACTACCCAACATGAGTTATTTTGATTCTACTGGTAACTCCGATTATGGATTTACAAAACCATACAGCGAAAAAACAGCCGAGCTGATTGACGAAGAAGCTAAAGATATAGTAGCCACCGAATACAAACGTGCGAAAAAGATACTAACCGACAATGCCAAGCAACACAACGAATTAGCTGAACTACTTATTGAACGGGAAGTGATTTTTGCGGAAGACTTGGAGCGCATATTTGGGAAACGCCCATGGACCTCGCGCAATGACGAATTGATGGCACAAAACAGTAATTATATGTCGGATATAGATACCGAAAAAACAGCAGAAATCCCTGTAGATTTACCGACAAAGGAGCCAGATAAAAACGAAAAAGAATAAACAGTATGCAATCGGACAAAGCGCGTCAGGAAATATTGGATAAAATAAGAAAAGTAAATTATCGTGCAGAAAACGTGCATAATAAAACTCCTTATGCAAACGAAGAAATTTACAAACCAATACTTCCTGATGCGCTTCATTGTTTTGCAGCCGAGTTACAAGCTATTAATGGCGAAAGTGTGATAGCAAAGAGTGAAAAGGAACTTTTTGAAAAACTGAAATCACTACTTTTACAAAAAAAAATCGAAACAATATATTGCAGAGATAAGTTAATTGCAAAACAGTTGGACAAATACCAAATTTCGCACAGCCATTCGGAAAACGAATTTCTTACAATGACTTGTGGCATAAGCAACTGTGAATGTTTAGTAGCTCGAACCGGCAGTGTGGTAGTAAGCTCGTATGGAGACTCCGGAAGACAAATGAATGTTTATCCACCCATTCACATCGTGCTTGCTCAATCTTCGCAGTTAGTCAATTATCTAAGCGATGCTTATGATTCGCTACATAAAAAATACACCGAATTTCCGTCCACAATAACCACCATTACCGGTCCAAGTAGAACAGCGGATATTGAAAAAACTTTGGTGCTGGGGGCACACGGTCCCAAAGAACTTATTGTGTTTATACTCGAATAAAATCTACCCATTATGGCCGAGAAAATACCTTACGGCATTAGCAATTATAGCGAAATTGCAAAAAATGAAATAGATATACGCAACATGTACCTTTCCGAAATGGCATACAAAGGAAAATGGAGAAATTTTTTCAATTATTTAGCGGAGCATATTTACATACAAACTTCAGTGCGTGACTTTATTGATGGCGAAAAGAAGTTGCAAATGTTCCATTTAATGTATTGTAATCTTGCCAATTATTATAGTGTACATTTTAAAGCCAAAACCAACGCACAACTCCATAGCTATACTACCGAACCGCGCATAATTGCCTCTGTGGGTAAAACTATGCTGCATTCGCTGCGTGTGATTTATAGCGGCTGGGAAATGGTAGGCTGCGAAGAGATTGATTGAAGATTTTGAGGGTTTGACAATTTGAAGATTTGAACAAAATTATTTTATCATTATGCTCCCATTGCGCGACGAATACCATTTGTATTTGAAATTAGAAAAAGGTCTTTCTGAAAATTCAGTAATGGCATACGAACGCGATTTGCGAAAACTAAAAAACTATCTGCACGATGCTTCCATAGAGCTCGAAAAAGCAACCCCCGAATTATTACGCGATTTTGTAATAGAAATATCTGAAATGGGCATTCATCCTCGCTCGCAGGCACGTATTTTATCCGGTGTGAAATCGTATTATAACTTTTTGATTTACAAAAACAAACTTGATACAAATCCTACAGAACTTTTAGAAAGTCCTAAAATTGGGCTTCATTTGCCGGAAGTTTTAACGGTTGAGGAAATAGATGCACTTGTGAACTGTATCGACCTCTCAAAACCTCTGGGACAAAGAAACAAAGCCATTATTGAAACGCTTTATGGTTCGGGTATACGCGTATCGGAACTGATAAACCTCGAACTTTCGCGCATCTATTTAGACGAGGGCTACATGTTAGTTGAAGGGAAAGGCAGCAAACAGCGATTAGTACCCCTTTCGCCAACCGAAATTATTCAAATTAAAAACTGGTTGTTAGAGCGAAAGCATTTTGACATAAAAAAAGGCAATGAAGACTTTTTATTTCTAAACCAGCGAGGCGTAAAATTGACCCGAGCAATGATTTTCGAAATTGTAAAAAAACTTTGCGAACAGACTGGAATTACAAAAAAAATTAGTCCACACACATTTCGACATTCCTTTGCAACACATCTGTTAGAAAATGGAGCAAACCTGCGCGCCATTCAACAATTACTTGGACATGAGTCTATTACAACTACGGAACTCTACACCCACATCGACGTCAAAATGCTGCGAAATACCATTCTAATGTATCACCCATTGAACAAGAAAGATGACGCAAAAATATAGCATTGGCATTGTTGTAATATTTATAATGCTATTGATAGTAAAACCTTTGCATATAGCGGCACATGAAACATGGGCAATAGGTCAAGTAATGAATTATGCTGACAAAAGCCCCATTCCCAATGTAAATATCTATTTTAAAAACACAAACATTGGCACAAAAAGCAACGACGATGGCTTCTTCATGCTTCGAACAAATGGCAACGAGTCCACACTCGTATTTTCGTGTGTAGGCTATCTTACCAAAGAGCTAAAACTTCGTGTAGGGCAAACTGCAGGTTTGCAAGTGGAGTTACACGAAGAAAATACCGAATTACTCGATTTATTTGTTGTTCCAGGCACCAATCCCGCTATTGAACTCATGCGGCGAGTACGATTAGCAAAAGTCAACAACAACCTTCAAACTGCTAACGAGTTTCACTCCAATCAAACGCAACAATATCTGGTGATGATAAGCAAGGATAATCCTACAAAAGAAAATCCATTCATTTTCAACAAAATTGCCAATGATACTGTCTTACAAATAGATAGCATAACCAACGAAATTCTATTTATGTCCGAATATCAATTTGATGTGCATGCCAAAATGCGCACCCAACGCTCAAAAAACATTTTTACATCACAAGCCGAAACTGAAATAATTCTTGAGCAGCTAACGGGTGAAGTGAATGCCGATTTGAATTTTTATGAAAACACCGTAACTATATTTAATAAAGAAATGGTAAGTCCTCTTGCAAATTTTGGTAACAGCTACTATATCTACTATTTAGCCGATAGTGTAGCAACCACACGAGGCAAAATTTATGAAATACATTTCAAATCGAAAAATAAAATCAACTTAGCATTCAATGGCAACATGTGGATAGATTCAGCCACATTAGCACTCACAAAAATTGAACTCAAATTGCCAGCTCAAGCCAATATCAATTTTATAAAAAATCTTTACATCCTGCAAGAGTATGCCCAAACTCCCGACTTGAGTTGGTTACCCCAAAAAGGAAAAATAACCCTCAATATGGCTTTTAGCTTAAACCCGAACCAACAAAAATCGATGCTACTGCTTCAAAATAGCTTTGTAAACAACCAAATAGATACCCTCAAATTACGACAGAATTTTGCTCAAACAGACCTAAAAACAAGTGATTTGGCTGAAAAATTAGCCGCCTATAACAAAACCCCAGTTATGCGGATAGCCCGTTGGATTGCTGATATAGCTATCACTGGCTACATGCCCGTTGGAAAAATAGATGTTGGAAAAATTCAAAACATAGCGCGCCTCACCACGGTAGAAGGTTTGAGAATGAACTTGCCACTGCGTACCAACGAAAAACTCTGGAAAAACATCAGCATTGGCGGCTATGCCGGCTTGGCAACCTTAAACAGTCAGTTCCTTTACAAAGCCATGGCACAAGTAAAGATACCTATTGGCAGTAGAACCATTTTAAGTACAAGCTACACCGACGATTACAGGCGAATAGATTATGATTATAACGATGTGTTTACGCTCGAAAATCCGTTACAGAATGCCGACGAGGACATATCGAGTACGCTACTTGGACTACGAATTGCCAACAAACTGAACAAACGATACGAAACAAACATAAGCTTAAACACTGACATATCAGACGATGTAGAAACGAATATAATTTATAGAAACAACACCTATTTCTCTTCGATAATTATGCCCTTTATGCAGCAAAACACAGAATTAAAGGCTATTACGCAAAAAAGCTTGACCTTATCTGCACGTTTTTCGTGGAACGAACGTACCTACAACGATCACCTTCAAAGAATATATATTCAAAATACAAATCCTGTAATTTACTGCTCACTCTTACTTGGAAATTACAACGCAAGCGAACAAAGCGGGAACTATGCAACCCTAAGTGTCAAAATGAAACAAACCATTAAATTCGACATGGGCAGATGGAGCTATTTGCTTGAAGTAGGCAAGACATGGGGCGCCCTGCCCTATTTTCTGCTACATACACCATCGGGCAGGGAATCGTTTGGGTATTCAAGTTTCAAGTTTAACAACATGCGTTATTTTGAATATGCCGCCGATAACTACACTGCTATACACAATGAATTAAATTTTAATGGCATAATATTGAACAATATCCCTCTCATTAAATATTTGAATTTAAGAGAATTGATTAGTTTTAAAATGTTTTGCGGCACACGAAGTGCTATCCACAACGAAGTATTGGATATTCCTGCCACAACCTATCAAACTACCAAACCCTACACAGAGATAGGCGTAGGGGTAAGTAATTTTTTGAGACTCTTTACGCTGCAAGCCGTTTGGCGATTGAGCGATTTGAATCACCCAAGTGTAAGTCCATTTGGATTAGTTAGCAGCGTACGAATTAGTTTTTAGAATAATCGTTTTTTTTGTACATTTGTAAGCATCAGTTAAACTGCCCTATTAAATAAATAACTATATGACTATCAACAATTTTAATACTATATTTTTTATAGGTGTTGCCGGCACTGGCATGAGCGCTATAGCCCAATATCTGCGTGGTACGGGTAAGAACGTAAGTGGGAGCGACCGTTATTTTAAGCCCGATGTTGAAAATGATATACGCACTAAACTCGAAGCCGAAGGAATTCGTTGCTTCGTGCAGGATGGCAGTGGCATAACCAACCAGACAGATTTAGTGGTAGTTTCTACAGCTATCGAAGACACTATTATTGAAGTTAAGAAAGCAAAAGAACTAAATATCCCCATTCTTCGCCGGTCGCAAGTGCTGGCACTGATTGCCGATAGCAAAAAAACAATTGCTGTGGGAGGCACTTCAGGTAAAAGTACAACCTCCGCTATGCTATTTGATATTATGCAAGAGGCAGGCCTCGAGCCAAGCATTATTAGTGGTGCTGGCCTTACAAGCATTATCCGTGAAGGAAAAATTGGCAATGCCAAAGTGGGCAAAGGCGAATGGCTTGTAATTGAAGCCGACGAAAGCGATGGTTCTATTGTTCAGTACCACCCCGAAATTGGTTTACTACTGAATATCGACAAAGATCATCAGGAAATTGATGAACTGATGAAAATTTTTGGAACTTTCCGCGATAATACAAAAGAGATTTTTATAACCAACCGCTCCAACAAATTGGCTGCAAAAATTTCGGTGAATGCTGCCAACGATTTTACAGTGAACGAGGGTAGTGAAGCCGGCTATAAAGCAACAAAATTTGTTCAAAACGGATTCGAAATTAGTTTTGAAGTTGCAGGCGCATCTTTTAAAATGAATACGGTGGGTCGCCACAACATGGAAAACGCCTTGGCAGCCATAGCTGTTGTGAACCAATTAGGCGTAAGCTTCCAAACTGCTGCTGCTGCATTGGCTAAGTACGAAGGTATTTATCGCCGACACCAACTTATTGGTGAAAAAAATGGGGTTATTCTCATTGACGATTACGCCCATAATCCTGCCAAATGTGCTGCATCCATTTCGGCTTGTCAACCCGTTGCAACAAAAGTAATTGCTTGGTTTCAGCCTCATGGTTATGGACCAACTCGTTTTTTGCGCAATGATTTTGTTTCTGAAATTGCTGCCGTGCTTCGTCCACAAGACGAAATATGGATGAGCGAAATTTTTTACGCTGGCGGCACAGCGGTGAAAGACATTTCGGCTAACGATCTGATTGAAGACTTATGCCAATTAGGCAAAAATGCCTACTTTGTGGAAGACCGCAACCAATTTGTGGATGCCGTAAAATCACATTTCGCAGAAAAAGTTGTGCTCTTGCTCATGGGAGCACGCGACCCCAGTTTGGAAAATTTTGCAAAAGAAGTGTATGAAAAACTTGAATAGGAAATCGCAAACTGAATAAACCTATATCATAGCATTTTGCTTAAACCAGTTTAAAGCCTCTTGTATTGCCTTGTTGATAGGCGTTATAGGCATCCGAAGTACCTTTTGTGCTTTGTCATTACCATAGTATTCGTAAATAGTAAGTTGATCGATGTTTCGGCTACAAATTTCTGTCTTTATTTTGAAAAAGCGGAGCACATCACCTAATTTAGAAATAAGTAAAAGAACTATATCTGGCAGTAATATTATTTTTTGACTGTAATCACCTAAGCGACTTTGAATTTCGTAAAACTCTTTGAATGTGAGATTTACCCCCGAAGCCAAATAACGCTCACCATTTTTTCCTTCGGTAAGCGCATTACACACAGCCATAGCCACATCGGATGCTGCCACAAAATTTTTACCTCCTTTGGGAACAAACACCCATTTTTTACGATAACCCATCACCATTAACTTACCCGAACTTGGTTTTACATCAAAAGCACCAATCATAAAGGTTGGATTAATGATAATATAATGATTATCAGTGTTTTTAGCTGCTTTAACAATTAATTTCTCAGCTTCGAGTTTACTCTGGGCATAAAACGACTGTAAAAATGGAAATTCAATACTAGCACGTTCGTCCGAAAGGTGGTGAATAGTTCCATAACCAACCGTATTCGCAGTACTTATAAAAACTATATTTTTGATATTCATTTCATTAGCAACCTTAATAATCAATGCTGTTGCAGTTACATTTACTGGTTCATAGTCCCTATAATGTAAAAGATTTGTAGCAGTAATAGCTGCAATATGGATAATAGCATGGCAATTATGTGCGGCAGTGCGCAAAGTTTCCTCATCTGTAAAATTGCCATCAACAACTTTTAGATGCTTTACATCAAAAAAAATTTTTTTTCTACTGCGCACAATAATCGTTATATCATGTTGTTTTTCAAGTAATTGCATTATCACATGATGTCCCAATAAACCATTTGCACCTGTTACAAGTATTTTCATGAATCGTAAGCCTCGAAGGTATTTGTTGATTTTATTTCTCAAAATTACAAAATAAAAACGACAATACAAAATAAGACAGGCTCACATAGCCTACCTTTTAATTCAGATGAAGTGTCTTCTCTATTGTATAAAGTCTATCATCAGTTAACATTAAAATCGCATTGGCACTTCCATTAGTAATAATTTTGTACCAACAGAAGTATTAATTTGAATCTCCGAAACTTCCGTAATACCAATACCATCCCGACGGCTTAGTTTATTGCCCGAAATTGATGCTTCACCCTCAATTATAAATACATAAACACCCGATTCGGGTCGATGCATCTGGTAAATACCCTCCCACAGTGTCGTAAAGTTTCCGAGAGAAAACCAAGCTTGTTGATGTATCCAAACTCCAGCATCTTCAGCCGAGGGCGAGAGAACTTGGTAGAGCTCGTTGTCCTTTTCTAAATCCGAAAGTGAAATTTGTTCGTAGCGTGGTGTTAGGTTTTTTTTATCCGAAAAAACCCAAATTTGTAACAACATAAGTGGATGTATTTTATCACCATTAAACTCGCTGTGGTAAACTCCGCTTCCGGCACTCATAACCTGAATTTCCCCAGCAGTAATAACACCATGGTTATTCATACTGTCTTTGTGCTCTATAATCCCTGATAGCGGAATCGTAATTATTTCCATATTGTCGTGCGGATGCATTCCAAAGCCTTGCCCGCCAGCAATCCAATCGTCGTTGAGTACACGTAAAGCTCCAAAATGAATCCGTTCAGGGTTATAATAATTAGCAAAACTAAAGCTGTGATGTGCTTTAAGCCAACCATGGTCAGCTTGACCTCGTGTTGAAGCTTTATGTAAAATAGTTCTCATTATATTTTTTTCAAATTATTTGTTACAACATATAATTTTGAATAATGTTTAATTTATAGCAAATAATAATCAAAATAGTAAGCAGAAACCAGTATCGACGAAGTACGCTCGAAGCACCTATACCAATTTGTATTTATTTAACAATAAACATGTTGAAACATATATTGTTTAAACGTACCTTTGCAGCAGATAAATTTCTAATTATTCAAACAAGGCTCAAAATTGTTGTTGGGCCAATCAATTAAAAAAAATATGGAAACACCTCAAATTGCAAAAAAAAGTCCATACGTAATGGACGTAGAAGCTGGCACGTATTATTTTTGTGCCTGCGGCAAAAGTAGTAAACAACCTTATTGCGATGGTTCGCACAAAGGCAGTGCATTTACACCCAAAAAAGTAGAAATTACCGAAGCTAAAAGAGTGGCTTGGTGTGGTTGCAAACATTCATCGAACGGTGCGTTCTGCGATGGTACACATGCCAAGCTATAAACATCAGATGACAAAAAACATGGAAACATCCAAAACAACAAAAATTGCTGCCTGGATTTTATCTGGAGCATTGACTGCACTTTATCTTTTTAGTGCTTCGGGCAAATTGTTTTTGCATCCCGAACAAATGGAACAAATGAAATTGGGTGATTGGCGGATCATCATTGCCGCTGGCGAAATTATATCAGCTTTATTATTCCTATTTCCCAAAACAAATAAGTTAGGTACTTTGCTTTTAAGCTCTTACATGGGTGGAGCAATTATACTTCACATGACTGGTGGCATGAGCATTGCTATGCCAAGCGTTGTATTAATTTTAGTATGGATAGTTGCATTTATGCGAAACCCCGAACTACTGAAACTGAAATAAATGTTGCTTGAGGACGAAATTAAAGGTCGTTTTCGGAACGAATACCACAAAGGCTTGATAAATTTGACCTACACCACAAAGTTGTTAGGATACGAATTTTATCAAGCCTTAAAAAAACACAACATTACGGAGCAACAGTACAACGTATTGCGAATTTTGAGAGGCTATCGAGATCAAGCACCACTCACCATTGGCTTTATAAAAGAACGGATGTTAGATAAAGATTCGGATGTAAGTCGCTTAGTTGATCGTCTTTATCGCAACAAATACCTAAGCCGCTGCGAAAATGAAGTCGACCGCCGCCAAAAGTCCGTTGCAATTGCCGATAAAGGTTTAGAGCTTCTGAATAGCATGCTGGAATGCGAAAAAAAAGTAGATAAACTACTTGCAAACTTAACAGATGAAGAGGTCAAACAATTAAATTATTTGTTAGATAAAATAAGAGCAAAAAGTTAGATTAACTTTTTGCTCTTGTTTTTTTATAGCTATACGCTTTTGGTATCAAAACCATTTAGCCACAAAAATTACTTTTTGGCAGCTTTGCCCAATGTACGCATATACACAACCAAACTCCACATTTGTGCTGGTTTTAAAGATGCTTTAAATGCGGGCATAAAAGTTCCTTTGCCATCGGCTATCATACCATACATGTAACCATCTGTGTTTTTCTGAAAAGCAGCTGCTGCATGTGAAGCTGGCTTTACAGGTAAGCCTTTAGCCGCAGGACCATCACCTTTACCAAAATTACCATGACAGGCAGCACAATTTTTTATATACAAGGCTTTACCCGAAGCTATCACGGCAGCTGAAGTTGCCACAGGATTTTTTAATTTGTCGTATTTGCTGCCAGCTGCCTGCAAACTTATATACGTAAATAAGAAAATAAAACTCAGCGCGTAACTGAGACGAAATGTTTGTTTCATAAAATGATACGTTTAATTATAAAATAGAAAAAATTAGTACGAACATCTGGATACATATTTGTAACTGTATCAAAAAAAAATAAGTTACAAAGGTAAGCATCAATATTTGAAATATAGTGAAGAATACTAATCGAAAATACTTTTTTGTGAATTATTAATACTACTTGCATCTGCCTGGCGACTTGCCTTTAAAAGTTTCTGATGGAATTTTTTATGCATGTAGAAATCTTTGTCGCCCAAGAGGTTGAAAGTGAGCCGGTGGAACTCACAAGTACCATACTTACTGATAGCCAAACGATGTGCTTTGGTAGGGTAGCCTTTATTTTTGTCCCAACCGTAGTAAGGAAACTCGGCGTGTAGAGCGGTCATTAATTCATCGCGGTGTGTTTTTGCAATAACCGATGCGGCAGCAATAGAAAGGTATATGGCATCACCTTTCACAATGGTTTGAAAAGGAATAGTATCATAGGGTTTGAATCTATTACCATCAACAATAATATAATCAGGTCGGAGCTTCAAGCCATCAATGGCTTTATGCATGGCTAAAATAGAAGCATTCAGTATGTTCATGTTATCGATTTCGACATTGTCCACCACGCCTATTGCCCAAGCTAAAGATTCACGTTCAATAATTGGTCGCAAAGCGTCGCGCTCTTTCTCGGTGAGTTGCTTGGAATCATTTAGTGATAGACACACAAAATTGGCAGGTAAAATAACTGCCGCTGCCACAACAGGACCTGCTAAACAACCTCTACCCGCTTCGTCGGTTCCACATTCCAAAGAATAGCCTGAAAAATTAGCAAGCAATGGCATTATTCGTAAGTATTATCATGCTGCACATGTTTGTATTCCTCCCAAAGCGAAGGAGCCACGTGCAAGATTGGTATGTAAAGTGCCGATTGTTGTTTTGAAGAATAACTTATAAAGCCTGTTTTAGTATCCACCAAACTGAAAAGGTTGAATAATATACTCAAGATAAAGGCATTTTTAAGCATACCAAATAAGCCACCGAAAAGACGATTTAAGCCACCAAGGGAAATAGTTTCGATGGAACGCTGAAGCGAAGCTGAAAGCATAGTAAGCAAAATGGCAATGAGAATAAAAACACCTATAAAGGATATCACAAATGCAGTTTGCGATGATAAAGAGAACAAATGAGTAATAAAAACAGCAAAAAACGGCGCTAAAACTTTAGCGCCGAACATGCCACCTACAAATATCAAGATGGAAAAAATTGCTTTAATAAAACCTTTGAAAAATCCAAACACAAAGCCCAATGCTAAAGCGATGGAAATTGCAATGTCGAGCGTGGTCATGTTAATCGTTCAGCAGCATAGGCATTAACAACATGAGCAACTCTTCGTTTGGTTCATTTTCGAAAGGAAGAATCAAACCAGCACGCGATGGATCGGTAACTTCAAGAATAACATCCGAAGAGCTTATATTATTAAGGATCTCAATTAAAAAAGGAGATTTAAAACCAATTTTAATGGGTTCACCTTCAAATTGGCAACTGATTGTTTCTTCGGCAGAAATTGAGAAATCTATATCTTGAGCAGAAATATTGACATTGTTATCGGCAAAATCGAGTTTGATAAGGTTACTTGCCTGATTTGAAAAAACCGAAACTCGTTTTAGTGCATTAAGCAATGTGATTCGGTCGATAATAATCTTATACAAATTTGTTTTAGGAATGACGCCGTTATAATTAGGAAATTTTCCTTCCACCTGCCTACAAATCATCGTGTAGTTCGAAAGCTTGAAATAAGCATTCTTGGAATCAAAAATTACCTCCACTTCGCCCGATTCTTTGGGCAAAATATTTTTGAGCATATTGGCAGGTTTTTTGGGCAAAATAAAACTTAGCTTTTCCTCTTCATCGCTCATGGTAACGCTTGTCAGCTGAGTTTTAAGCCGTACTAATTTGTGAGCATCGGTAGCCACAATAGTAATAGCATCTTTTTCAATATCAAAATATACACCATTCATTACAGGACGCAACTCATCATCGGCAGTACAAAAAAGAGTTTTAGAAATACCCGCATTCAAACTGCTAACTGGTAAAATCAGCGTACGAGCTTCATCCTGCATTTGAGGCAGACGTGGATATTCGTCACCATTTTGTCCGATAAAGTTATACGAACCATTCGCAGAGGTAATCACCATAGCTAAATTGCTATCGTTGATAGTGAATGTAAGAGGTTGATCGGCAAATTCGCGTAAGGTATCGAGCAACAAACGCGAAACAACAGCTACCTTTCCGTTTCCTTCTATATTATCCACTTGCATCGATGTTATTAATGTAGTTTCAACATCCGAGGCGGTCAATGTTAGGGTATTACCCTGAAGGTCTAATAAAAAATTATCTAAAATAGGTAAGGAATTTTTGCTATTGATAACCCTACTAATTGCCTGCAAATGGCTGAGAAGCTCTGTGCTTGATACAACAAATTTCATATTGTGACGCTTATTAAAAATTGGTAAATTTTAAACAACAAATATAGGTATTTTTTTTAAATATACGATATTGTGAAATTTTTATTTCGATAAAATAAAATTGTTATTGATATTGAATGTAAATGGGCTGCGGTTTAAGTTTCAACAAATCCTCTGGAGTGAGCAACACATGAGGTGCTTTTTTTAAGTCGTTTTTGTAAAACAACTTGAAGCCAGTAAATTGAACTGGCTCTTTGTAGATATACAATTTGTATGTGCTACGCTTCAAGATAGGCTCGCCCCAACCATCCATGTTAATAACAACTTGTACTTCGGGATGTAATTTGATATTTTTATGATTACGGAGCATGCCTTGAGTGAAACGATGTACGATAAGTATTTTTGGGGTTAAATTGTTAGCTTTAACCAACTTGGCTAAATATTCGGTACAAAAATTAATGTCTATTTCGTTCATCGTACCAATTTTGCGACCCGGAATGCTACCGTCTTTCATCGAAAATTCGGGGTCGATACCTAAATGCACCTGAGGCAATTTAAGGTATTTTTCGAGCAAAGGGACTTCATGCTGCACATCACTTTTTGAAACTTGTAGGTCTAAAAAAACAATCGCATTTCCCATTTTAGCAATAGCAATAGCCGAATCGATTTGCTCAGCTGGCATTCGTTTACAAAATTTTCCATCGGGCATTGGGCTACCTTGCGCCACTACGGCAATGTAATGTATGGCAGGTTGCACAGGAGTTGTAGGGTCAGCTTTTTCCCATTTTTTAATTTCTATATGTAAACGGTTCCAAACTTCTTTGGGTGGAAATTCGCCCAAAATACCCATTTTAACAGAGTATAAATTGCCATAATAAGCCACTATTCGTTTGAAAGGTAAGATAGCACCACTCAGAGGTAAAGGTTGATTTTTCACAGGCCACAAACCGGTGGTATCGCCATTTGCAAGAGCTACTAATTTCTTTTGATAAGCTGCCGAATCCACAGGTGTAAGTACAGTTTCGGTGCTTTTGGCTTCCGTAGTTGTTTGTGAAGTTTGTGGGGATGCAGCTTTTTTGGGTTGCTGGCAACTACTAAAAATAAAAACAAAGGCAAGCACTGTAAATAAGAAATTTGATTGAAATTTGGTTGAGTTCATAACCTATTTTATATAATGTATAGTATTAATTTAGAATGTTTTGTGCATCGATTTAAGCAATCCTTGAGCTGTCCATTCCGGAACAATCATTCGTCTAACCGTTTGTAATGGTTGTAATGAATCGCGTTTGGTGCTTAAAATAAAGGCAAGTTTCATGTATTTACTCATACCAACAGCACCTTCGTGGTTGCAAACACCATTCGGATAAGCAAAATACGACACTTTTTTAGCAATAAGTTTTGCTAATTTAGATTGCGGAGTTGCCACTTGTTTTTCCCAATCGGAGGTATCGGCATATTTCGTTACCATGGTATGATCCCAACTATGCACACCGATGGTATGACCATTTTTGGATAAAGTGGCTATTTGTTCGGTGCTAAGGTAATTCTTTTTATTGTTGGTAATAGTCATTATGAAAAAGACGCCTCTGAAACCGTACTTTTGCAAAGTAGGAGCTGCAATTTCGATGTGCTCAATGCGCGAATCGTCAAACGAAATAAGAACAGGTTTTGCTGGCAAAGTCTTGTTGTAAACTAAGTAATCGTAAAGTTCATCGGGCGAAATGGCCTGATAACCACTGTCGGCAAGTATCTTGATGTGTGCCTCGAAAGTTGCAGGAGTTACAGCATACTCACTTTTGCTCCCTTCGGTGATGCGGTGGTAGCAAAGCACTGGAACCTGAGTTTTGGCATAAACTTGCGCTGCCTTATTTGCTGTTAATGGCGTTTGAACTGTGTCTTTAGACGTTTGTGCGGGTAATTGTTTCGATTCTTGTTTCGAGTTGCAAGCCAAGAGCGATATAGCACAACAAACAAGTGCCAGTTTTAAAAATTGTCTTTCATTTTTCATCATTTAGCATTTGTCATTTATCATTTATCATTTATCATATTATATATAACTTGTTGAATTTTAGGACGAATGCTCATACGAGCTAATATATTTTCCTTATCGTTTGGGTAGGTTCTATTACTCAAAAACACATATATAAGCTTTCGTGTAGGATCAACCCAACAACAGGTGCCTGTGTAGCCGGTATGTCCATAAGATACTGGAGAAGAATCACTACAACATGCATTCGACAAGGGCTTTTGAGGCGTTGGTCTGTCAAAACCTAAGCCTCGACGACCACTTGCCGACACACAATTAGTAAAAATCTGACAAGTTTCGTAACTGAGGTAACGCTTTCCGTCCATATCGCCACCATTAAGCAAAAGTTGATGTACCCATGCCACATCGTGAGCAGCAGCAAACAAGCCAGCATTTCCAGAAACACCGCCTAAAAAAGCGGCATCCGGATCGTGTACGATGCCTTGTAGCAAAACATTAGGAGCTTTAATTTTTTTTAGCGTAGGAGCAATCTCTTCCACCTTAAAACATTGCAAAGGTAGAAAAGCTATGCGATGCAAATTCATAGGTAAATAAAAATTCTTGAACAAATAAGCATTTAACGTTAAGCCACTTATGTGTTCTACAATTTCTTTGAGGAGAATAAAATTTAAGCAACTATAAAGGTATGTTTTGGCACCACGTTTCGACTTTGCAATGTGTTGCATGGCAATGCTATCAGCTATTTGTTGCGTTTGTGAGCTATTGCGTATGCCAAACTCTATATAGGCTGGCAAACCGGACTCGTGATATAGTAATTCGGAAATACTAATTTGTTCTTTATCGGTGCCCTTTAAAAAACGAAGGTAATCGGAAGCTTTATCGGAAAGTTTCAGAAAACCATTGTCGTATAATTTCATGATTGCCAGCAAAGTGCCTGTAGTTTTAGTGAGCGAAGCCAAGTCATAAAGTGTGGTGGGCATCACTGGCATAGAACTATCGTAAGTCAAATATCCAAAGCATTTATCGTAAATGGGTGTAGCATTTTTGAGCACATAAATTTGGCAACCCGGAAATGCTTTTCGTTGCATTGCATCCGTAACGATAGAATCTATTTGTTGCGTGTACTTGTTAGATGCTGAACAAGCAACAGCAAAACCAGATAATAATATTGTAAAAACAAACCTATAAATTCTAACCATACGTATTAATTAAACCAAAATAGAATTGAAAATAAAAAAATAAATATTATCTCTTTTTTTGGTACAAAGATAGTCTAAAAGCTTTATGGATATATCTATTGCAAAAAAAAATTTAAGACACATGCTAAGTTTACATGCTAAGTTTACATTCTATTCATAAATAACTGTATCTTTGCAATAACATAAATATAAACACCTTGAATAGAATATGAGCAATTTTTTAATGCGGACGCTAAGCGGACTTGTTTTTGTAGTAGTTGTAATTGGCTCTATTTGGCTCAATTCCTATACATTTTTAGGTGTTTTTGCCCTAATTACGGCATTGGCTGTACGCGAATTTCACCTACTCACCAATACACAAAACGAGGTTAATGTCAGCATGCTATTCAGTATTTTTGGAGCTATTTTACTTTTCGTTATTTCCTTTGTTCATGCATCAAACATAATTCGTTTCCCTATTTTTTCAGTTTACGGTCTTTATATTGTACTGGTAATGATTTCGGAACTTTACCAACGCAAAAGCAATCCTATCCACAATTGGGCTTATTTCATTCTCGGACAAGCATTTATTGCATTACCTTTTTCGATGCTCAATTTCATTGCTTTTAACGATTCGGCAGTTTACGAACCTTTTTTGTTAATAGCAGTTTTTATTACCATTTGGGTGAATGATACGGGAGCTTACTTAGTGGGTATTACCATCGGAAAGCATCGCCTGTTTAAACGCATATCGCCAAAAAAATCGTGGGAAGGTTTTGTTGGTGGTGCATTAGCTGCACTGGCTTCCGGCTATGTTTTTTCGATGTTTATTACTGAAATATCGCTGCTACAATGGCTGCTTTTTTCCGAAATAGTAGTTATTTTTGGCACCTTTGGCGATTTATCCGAATCTTTGCTCAAACGCACACTCAGCGTAAAAGATTCAGGCAATGCTATTCCAGGTCATGGTGGTTTGCTCGACAGATTTGATAGCATGTTACTTGCTGCACCTGTCATATTTATTTATCTAAGCTTTTTGGCATAATTCATAAAGCTTTAGGGCATGTAATTTGGCTTTTTCTACAGTTACAGTTTTATCGCTTTCAATGCCTGATATATTTACCATTCCAAAACTTACAAGCGGATTTTCCCACTGTGTACCCATTAAGTTAGAAGTTTGCTTTATAGGAAAAAGTAGCTCTTCGATATTAAAATTATTACGAGCACCAGCAGCATAAGCTTCCTGCGGTCCACCCGTGCTAAACGAAAGTAAAAGTTTTTTTCCATTCATTTTATTACCAGTTTTTCCATAAGCAAAACCATAGCTAAATACTTCATCCATCCATAGTTTTAGTATTGCAGGCACACTATACCAATAAAATGGGAACTGCAACACAACAACATCTGCCCAACTAAGTGCGTCCTGCTCTGCATCTATATCTATCTTATAATCAGGATAAAGCGAAATTAAATTTCTTATTTTCAAACTTCCCGTAAGAAACTCGGGTGTAGCATTCAGAAACTCAGTAATCGTTTTGGTGGTAAAAGATGATTCGTAAGTAGGATGTCCTACAATTATTAATGTATTATTCATGATAAATTGATTTTTTAAATAACAGTGTGTTATTTTATTGTTAATTTTAAATCGTTTATATATCAAAGAGTTTTTCAATTTTTAAGAAGCCATAATTAAAAATATACTTGATTTCTAATTTTAAATTTAAGATTATTGTTTGATAGATGCAAATTCTTAAGTGAAATTTTCAAATACACATTTTCAAACAATCTATTATAAATATTTTATTTAATTTTTTTTCAAACAAACTTTATAAAGATACTAATAGGCTGTTCGTTTGGTTGATAAAATATTTTGAAAAAACTTGCCTATTTTATTGTTGTACTTTTGTTTTGAGCTATGAACATTTTTCTATTATACTTAGTATTGATACTTAAGTATTTATGACTTTTATAAACAATCAGTTGATAAGTATAAAGTTGAAAACTTAACAGCAAACTTCATGCTCATAACTCGTTGTAAGGGGTTAAAAACTTTGATAAAAAAAGGACTAACTTTTTGAGGTTAATCCAATTTTAAATGTAATAGATTTGTAATAGCAATTTGGCAACTTAAGTTTTGATATTCTTTTCAGCTATTTTTCAACAGTTTTCAACAACATTCAACAATTTACACCAACAGTAAATGATATTTGCTCTAAATTAATATTCAGGATATCGTTTTTCCTGACCTGCACTTATCAATACTTCATTTATTTCTTTTTTTAATTCTACCATTCGTATCTCTCTGTCAATCATAATATCATTTAAAAATTTAAGTTCATTCATTTTTTTTAGCAATTTTTCTTCCGCATTTTTGCGTACTAAGTATAAGCCTACTTGATTGACATACAATTCAATAAGATTAATGTTTTTTATAGTAGAACCTTTTGTAAAAAATAATGAAAAAAATCCAATAGTTTCTTTTTTTTGTTCTATTTTTACTATATAAACTTCACCCAAATTGAATTTTTTTTCAATCAATTTAGAAATTGAATTTGGTATTTGCGAGCTTGTAATTTCATTTATTGAATCGAATTTTGTAACAACTTGATTTTTAATTTTTTTTTCATTTTCTTCATTGTAATTCCATTGTTTATGAATTATATCGAAACCTAAAAGAGAGGTAATTTTCATTATATTTTCTTTTAAACCAGAAAATGCATACGTTTGAATTACTTTTTTTGATTTATTATTTAAATCAAAACTCACATATTTAGCCTCCGATATGTCAGCAATTGTATCCGTAATTTTCTGATAATTATCATTATCAATGCTAATGTTAATTAAAACTGAACTTTCTATGAGTATTTTTTTTAAACTTTTCGTGTTTTCTTTAATTTCTTCTTGTGCAAGTTTTAGTTTATGTTCATTTTCAATTTCTTTCATTATTCTGCCTATTATTTTGGGCAATAAATCGAGTAAGTTAGTGTCTTTGATAATATAGTCGCGTGCACCTAATTTCATCATATCCACTGCTATGTGTTCGTTGCCTTGCCCAGTGGAGATAATAAATGGAGGCAATACCAATCCTTTTTCTTGAAGGTCAAGAATAAACTCGTTGGCAGTAACACCGTTTAAGTTATAATCTACAATCATAAGCGTAGGAATGTTGCCTGATAGCCATTGTATGGCTTCGGTAGCCGATAAAGCTGAATGAGTTTGATAGCCTCTTTCGGTTATTTTTTCGCATATTAGTTCGTTTAATCCTAAATCATCCTCGATGACAAGAATTGTATTTTTTAAGGTTTCCATAATATTTTTTTTAATTTATTACTTTTACAATTTGAATAAATAAACCCATACGACTCAACACTTCGGCAAACTTATCGAACTGTACGGGCTTAGTTACATACATATTACAACCGTATTTGTAACAGGTTTCTATTTCGCGTGGGTCGTCGGTGGTGGTGAGCATAATTACCGGAATTTCTTTTAAATCGGCATTCGATTTTATTTTTTGCAATAACTCCACACCGTCCATGAGGGGCATATTAATGTCCAACAATAACAAATAAGCTTTTGTAGCATCTCTATTTTCTTTTTCGGCTGTACCGTTCAGAAAATTCCAAGCTTCCACACCGTTTTTAAAACGAATAATAGGGTTGCAAACTCCCGATTCTTTCAAACCAGTTCTTATAAGTTCTGCATGACCATCGTCATCTTCGGCTATCAAAATGATTAAATCTTTGTAATTTTTCATGGTATAAAATTTTTATTTATTCTTCAAATTTATTTTTATGCAATTCTACGTAAAACGTGCTTCCACTACCTACAACCGATTCCGCCCAAAGTTTCCCTTTGTGCTTGTCCACAATGCGTTTGGCAAGGCTGAGACCGATGCCCTCACCAGCTTCGGATGCCGAAGCATCAACTCGGTAAAAAACGTCCCAAATACGTTGTAAGTGACGTTGATTAATGCCAATTCCATTATCTTTAATACTGTAAATTACTTTATTAAATTTTGCTTGTGACGAAATTTCGAGTGTCAATGTACGACTTTTTTCACGGTATTTTAGGGCATTGCCAATAATATTTGAAAATAGTTGATTCAGCTGGTTTTGGTCGCCATAGCAATCGTCCAACTCATGCACCACAACATTCGCTTGCATTTCTTTTAGTTGATAATCGAAAACAACAAGTATATCTTTGAATAACTTATTGGCATCCAATAGCGAAGGATTCATTACCAATCGACCGGTGCGTGAAACTTGCAGTAAACCATTGATAAGCGTATCCATTTTGCCCACATTATTGAGAATAAAACTAAGCGATTTTGGAATATCATCGGTTGTAATTTTATTCAATTTAGCTACAATTTCAGTATTTGCATTCAGTTCGGTTACTGCTTTCGTTAGTTCGTTAGTTTGCTTCTGAAGTCGCTGACTGAATCCCTGAATATTCACTAAGGGTGAGCGTAAATCGTGCGAAGCC
>MNZK01000079.1 GCA_001873635.1 Porphyromonadaceae bacterium CG2_30_38_12
CAAGTTAATTTAGGTTCGGACGATGGAGGTAGATTGTTTGTGGATGGAAATTTAGTCTATAATAACTGGAGTGATCATGGCTTTTCTTTAAAACAAAACGTTTTGATTAGTTTGACAGGTTCAAGTTCACTAATTTATGATTTTTACGAAAATGGTGGTGGAAACAGAGTCGTTTTTCAGAACATAACACCTATTATTGCAAACACACTTACAACTAATACAACCCAAAATTTAATAGTTGGAAATACGGGGGCAGCTATTAGCGGTGATGCTTACGGAACATTACCTGCTGGCATTTCGCTATCGGGTACGGGCTATCAATGGACATACAGCACTACTCCTGGTGGCGCACGAACTAATATTGCTGGAGCAACAGGAGCTACCTATACACCTAACGCATCCATTACACCATTTGACGTTGTAGGGACATATTACATATACCGGAATGCTGTATTAAGTAGTACAAATAATGTAGCACCGAATCCTTATGTATCTTCCAACGAATCGAATGCAGCGATATTGAATGTATATGATGTTCCTACTATTTTTACATCTACAACGTCGTTAAATGAATTTTCTTACAATGTGGGTGCAGGACCTTCTGTCGAGCAGTCGTTTACGGTTAGTGGAGTTTTGCTAACCGATAATATATTGATATCCTGCTCCAGTAATTTTGAAATTTCAACCACCTCGGGTGCTGGTTTTCAGACAACTCCGATCACTTTGATACAAACTGCTGGTAGCGTAGCTCCAACACCAATTTATGTGCGATTGATAAGCGGATTACCTACAGGAACATATCCGTCTGAAAGTGTTGTTTTAAATTCTACGGGTGCATCTACACAAACTGTTTCATTATCAGGATTGGTAAATCCACTTTACTGTACATCATCAGGTAATATGTCATATCTAACGAGTATTACGTCTGTTATTTTCAACACTATTAACAATATATCGGCAAAACCTTCCGGATATAGCGATTACACATCTCTACAAACAACTGTTTATGGTGGCAACACCTACAATTTGTCGGTTAATGTAAATACAGATGGGAATTACACGGTGTATTCTACGGCGCAATTTGATTGGAATCGAAATGGGGACTTTACGGATGTTGGTGAAACTTACTCACTTGGTACAGCATTAAATACAGCGAATGGATTAACAAATTTAAGCCCTCTTTCTATACTCGTTCCAATGTCGGCAATTCAGGGTGTAGTTCGAATGCGTATTTCAGCTAAGTTTGCCAGTTCACCCACTGCCTGCGAAACAAATTTTGATGGTGAAGTGGAGGACTATAACCTCAATGTAATGATGCCAATTATTGCAACCGGTACTATTGTAGGTTCGCCATTAACAGGAGGAACATCAGTTTCGGTTCCATTTACAGCTTCTGCCGGCATAATAAATGGTAATGTGTTTACGGCACAGCTATCTGATGCAAATGGAAGTTTTGCAAGTCCAGTAAATATTGGTACACTTGTAGCTACAACATCAGGAATTATCAATGCAACTATACCCCTTTCATCTCTTGTCGGAACTGGATATAGAATACGTGTTGTAAGTAATAGCCCTGCAGTAACTGGAACCGATAATGGTGTTGATTTAACTATCAATAATGGACCATTTGTTGCTGCAAGTCCGACATCTCTAAGTGGATTTACTTATCAATATACAGCTGGTCCCTCGCCTATTCAAAACTTAACTGTTACGGGCGGAAATCTTAGTGATAATGTTATTGTAACATCTTCAACATCGTTTGAAGTATCGCTTACGGGTGGAACAAGTTTTTCGGCTCAACCATTTGTAACAATTCCTGTTTCGGGCGGATTAGTAAATCAATTGGTTTATGTACGAATGAAAGCTGGATTAAGCATTGGAACCATAGCCCCTGAAAATTTAATAGTATCAACCGTTGGGGTGGATAGTGTTCTTGTTGCATGTTCTGGTTCAATAACAAATCAACCCTCCATTATTGTTTCAACTACCCCAGTTACAAATCCGGTATCAATATCAGGGTTTGTTGCTACCTATCAGGGCACTGCTTCTGCTCCCCTTAACTTCGCAATAAGTGGAGTAAACTTAATGGGAAATGTTGTACTTGTAGCACCTACCGGCTACGAAATGAAAACATCGGCTCAATCGGTATATGCAACCACATTAACATTAACACCAAGTGGAGCAACTTTAGCTGAAACAACAATTAATGTGCGGCTGAAATCGGGATTAGGAGTTGGTTCTTATACAGGCAGTATTGTAGCGAGTTCTGTTTATGCTACTAGCCAAGTAGTTACACTATCTGGCGATGTGAATCCAGTTGCTACCATTACAACGAGTACTTCGTGGTTAGCCGGTTTTATATATTCTGGTACAGGACCTTCAGCAAGTCAGTCTTTTCAACTTCTTGGTACAAATTTATCAGCAAACATTACAGTAACTCCACCTGCCGATTTTGAACTATCGCCAGATGGAATAAGCTGGTACACTACTGCTTTTACGGTTACCCGTACTGGGAATAGTGTAAATCAAATAATGTATGCTCGCTTGCGTGCCAACAAAACTGCCAACACAAGTTACGGTCCTGAAAATGTGCAATTATCATCCACAAGTGCGGTTGTGAAAACGGTAGCACTGAGTGGCTTTGTTGCTAGCACACCAACCATTTTGGTGTCGCAAAATTCATTGAATGGATTTGGTTATTTGTTTGGCAATGGACCATCGGTTACTCAAAAAGTAACAATAAGTGGAGCCGTTTTATCGCAGGATATTACGGTGGTGCCGCCAGCAAATTTTGAAATATTAAATCCAGCTACCGGTCAGTTTCAAACGGCTGCCATTACTTTAACGCGAACTGGCACAACAGTTAATTCAACGGAAGTAACTATTCGGTTGGCTGCCGGATTGCCTGCTACTAATTATACTGGATTAGTTGTTGCAAGTTCAACAGGAGCAAGTTCGAAATCGGTAACGCTTACGGGGAAAGTATTTGCCTCACCATTAATAAGTTCGGGAGGTGGTGGAAATTATTGTGTAGGCGAAACTATCAATCTTACGAGTACGGGGCAGGACGTTCAAAATCAATTTTGGACAGGACCTAACAACTATTATTCAACTTTAGTAAATCCAACAATTACCAATGCTACTCCAGATATGTCGGGCGATTATGTTGTAACTGGTAATGTAACAGTTGGCGGAAATTTAATTGTGAATGGTGATTTTGAAATGGGAAATGTCGGGTTTAGTAGTAGTTATGGTTATGCAACACCTGCTGCAAATGCATTAGTACCAGAAGGATTATATACGGTCACAAATTTTGGTAGCGATGTTCACTACAATTTTAACAGCGTTCCGGATAAAAACATTATTGGTGCTAAACAAATGGTTGTGAATGGAAACACTACTGCTGGTGCAGTGGTTTGGACGCAAAGCGTACCCGTGGTTCCAAGTTCAAATTATGAATTTACGTATTGGCTGCAAACAGTTGTTAATGGAACCGATCCTGCACCATCTAAATTACAACTCTATGTAAATGGCGAAATTGCCGGACCGGTATATATTGCTAACCCAACATCCGGAATATGGACTCAGTATATTTATAACACGACTTCGGGCACAAATAATATTTTAAATTTGGAATTGATAAATCAAACTACTGCTGCTAATGGTAATGACTTTGCTTTAGATAGTATCGTGTTTAAGCAAATTCTCTCGGCAACTTCTACGCAGCAAGTGGTGGTAAGTCCTTCCGTTACGGCATCGGTATCAGTAACTCATTTACCTGCAAATGTTTATCAGGGAATACCTGTTGTATTTACTGCAAATCCGGTTAATGGAGGTACAACTCCTACCTACAAATGGTTTGTAGATGGAGTAGAGCAAGTTGGACAAACTGCTCAAACTTTTAGCTACACTGCTGGTGCTACTGGCACTGTGAATGTTAGTTGCCAAATGACAAGTTCTATCCAATGTGCAGCCCCAAAACCAGCCATTGGCTCCGATGCTATTACTATACAAACACCTCCTGTAAATTATTGGATGGGTGGTATTGATACTGATTGGGGAAAACCCGGAAACTGGACTGCTAATTACATTCCTGCAACTGGCGATAATGTGGTTTATGCAACGGTTGCCAATTACGGCACTGCGGCTGTTCGCAACTTACAGTTGGATCAAAACAGAACAATAGGTAGTTTGATTAATGCTACAATCAGAAGTTTGATTATACCACCAGCGCTTACCTTAATTGTAAATAATACCGTAAACGTAACGCCACCAGTAACTATTCCCGAAACTAAAGCCGAGAGCTTGATTTTGGTTCATGCAAGTGCTATACTTCCAAACGGTTCTATTATTTACCACAATCCTCCAAATTCGCCTGCTTTTGGTACAGTCGAAATGTATTCGCCTGCAAGTTGGAATCTGAGTAATGCTATAAACAACCGATACAACTGGCAGTATTTTGGCATTCCTCTCAAAGCTTTACCCGTAATGCCGAAGTTTTATGGTGCCTACGTGCGCCATTTAGTTGAGAGTGATCCTGATACAACCTCTCACTGGCAGTATTTTAATGAATCAGCTGTTTTACAGCCATTTATAGGCTACGAATTATGTCAGCAAGCACCTAAATTTTATACCTTTTCAGGTGAACTGGTAAACTCAAATTATAACTCTGGGCAGTTGGCTAAAACAGTTGGTGCTCTGTATCCGGGTCAATATGTGTTTGCGAATCCATACACGTCGGCTATCGATATTCGACAAATAGAATTCGGTAGTGATATGGAGAGGACTGTTTTCATGTATCACACAGGGACATTCACTGCATGGGGGAGTTTCTCTTCCAAGTTGGGGCTCAACCCTGGTAATTATGTCTCATCTCCCCAAAATCAGGCAGGATTTTTAGATATCCCTCGTCAAGTTCCCTCTATGGGTTCTATGATGATGCGTATTTTGAATACGAATCAGTCCTCGCCAAACTCTTATATCGCACTAAATTATAACGCAGTAGCTATGGGGAATACCGATCGTCAGCGTGTGAAATCACTATCTGCCATTGATGACCAAAGCAAAATGTTGATACAAATTGAAAGTGAGCATGCTGCGGATAAAATGTGGCTAATGAGTCACGAATTATTTACCCGTGGTTTTGATAATGGATATGATGGTAAAAAATTGAATAGTAGTGCACTTGAGCAACAAATTTATGCCAAAGAAGAGGACGGAGATTACCAAATCAATTCAGTAAACGACTTTGATAACACGAATCTTGTTTTCGAAGCCGGAATTGACTCAGCGTATAAAATGATATTCACTCATGAGAATGTGAACCAAAGGTATTCAAAATTGTATTTGCATGATTTGCTGGAAGATAGAATTGTTGATATTACGGACTCGGGCAGCTCTTATGAGTTTAATGCTGCCTCAACGCCTACCCCAAAAACTCGTTTTAGGATTTTGGCACAGCGAAATGAAGCTACCTCCATCAAAACAGTTCACACACATGTTTATGCATTGGATAAAAAAATATACGTTCAAAACTTTAGTGCACAGTCAGGACGAATTTACATATATGATATTTCGGGACGCACAGTGGGCATCAAAAACATAGAGGCTTATGGCAATATTTATATTCCGGCCTCCAATGCTACCGTGTATATCGTTCAATCGGTTGTTGGCGAAAGTGTTGAAACAACCAAATTGTTTTTGAAGTAAATACTTTTGTTCTTTTGCAATCTATATTTTTAAAAAATTAATGGGACGAATTCTTGCAATTGATTACGGTCGGAAACGCGTTGGCATTGCAGTTACGGATAGCTTGCAAATTGCTGCCAATGGTTTAACAACCGTTTTAGCTAACGAACTTTTCGTGTTTCTAACGAACTATATAGCACATGAACCCGTTGAAAAATTTGTGGTTGGCTTACCTCGTCAGATGAATGGAACGTTTTCGGAATCGATGGTTTATATAGAGCCTTTTGTGAAAAAGCTACAAGAAAAATTTCCGACAATCGAACTTGTTTATGTTGATGAGCGTTTTACGTCCGTTTTAGCTCACAAAACAATGCTAACAGCTGGTTTAAAGAAAAAAGACAGGCAAAACAAAGCGTTGGTAGATAAGATTTCAGCTACCATTATTTTACAAACTTATTTAGAAACAATTCATAATATAGAATGATTTTACCTATACATACTTATGGCAATGCTGTGTTGCGAAAAGTTGCCGAACCCATTGATGAAGATTATCCGCGGCTACAAGAACTCATTGACAACATGTTCGAAACTATGCATCGTGCCGATGGCGTAGGTTTGGCAGCTCCTCAAGTTGGATTGCCTATTCGCTTGTTTGTTGTGGATTTGGCTGCCCTCAAAGAAGATAATCCCGAACTTGCTGATTTCAGGTTAGCCCTTATCAACCCCGAAATGTTAGACATGAGCGAAGCATCGCTTCAAGGCGAAGAGGGTTGCTTGAGTATTCCGGGTATTCACGAAAACGTCGAAAGGTCAAAATCTATTCAAATTAAATACCTTGATAGCAATTTTGTGGAACATGTGGACGTTTTTGAGGATTTCAAAGCACGCGTTATTCAGCACGAATACGACCACTTGGAAGGACATCTATTTACGGATAAAGTCTCGCCAATTCGCCGCCAATTTATCAAGTCGAAGCTCAACAACATTGTAAAAGGGAAAACAGGAACATCCTATAAAACAGTAAAAGCGTCAAAATGATGTTCGTTGTTTTGCTCTTTATGTTTGCTGGCATTGCAATAGGATGCGTGATGCGAAAAATAAAATTTCGTTTCGTGAATAAAATTATCCTGTTGTTCATTTTGTTGTTGCTATTGCTTCTTGGAATCGTATTGGGCGCTGATGAAAAATTATTGAAGCAGTTTCATTTGCTTGGATTTCAATCTTTTATTATCGCTTTTTTTGCAACATTAGGAAGTGTCGTGGCAGCTAAAATACTTTGGAACATAGGTCGAACTAAACGAACATGAAGTCAAGCATGCTTATTCTATCGTTTTTTGCTTTGGGCTTGCTACTTGGCATATACCGAATATTGCCAACGCAATGGGATTTCACTTATTTTAGCTTCGTTGTGCTTTGCATGCTCATGTTTTCGGTCGGGTTTAGCATTGGGCATCAACCTGACACTATCAAACAATTCAAACAATTACCCACACGTGTCATTTTTCTTCCAGTAACCACCATTGTTGGCACTTGGCTGGGTGTGTTGGCTGTTTCTTTATTCTCAACTTATACGCTTACCGATTTGTTAGCAGTAAGTTCTGGTTTTGGCTATTACTCCCTATCGAGCATATTAATTACCCAATACAAGGGCGTCGAATTAGGAACTATTGCTTTGTTAGCCAACATTTTTCGTGAGATATTCACATTACTTCTTGCGCCAATAATGGCTCGCCACTTTAGCAAATTATCACCCATAGCTGCTGGTGGAGCTACTACTATGGACACAACTTTCCCTATAATTATTAAAACTTCGGGTAACGAATTTGGTATTGTTTCTATTTATCATGGTTTTGTTATGGATTTTTCTGTGCCATTTTTGGTAACTTTATGGTGTAGCATGTGATAATTACAGAAAAATTTCCTTAATTTTGCGGTTTCAAACGTCAAACATCAAACTTTACAATAATGGCAAAAGAATTTAAGTATCAAGACCCATTTCAATTGGGAAAAGACAAAACGGAGTATTATTTATTGACCAATGAGTATGTTTCAGCAGCCAACTTTGAAGGGCAGGAAATTTTGAAAGTTGAACCCGAAGCACTTACCAAAATAGCACGCGCTGCTATGCACGATTGCTCTTTTCTGCTTCGTCCTGAGCACCAAAAACAAGTTGCAGCAATTCTTTCCGATCCCGAAGCCAGCGACAATGATAAATTTGTTGCTCTTACAATGCTTCGCAATGCCGAAATTTCGGCCAAAGGCGTTTTGCCATTTTGTCAAGATACAGGAACTGCAACTGTTTATGCCAAAAAAGGGAGCAATGTGTGGACAAACGGCACCGATGAAGAGGCGCTATCGAGAGGTATTTACGAAACTTATACCGAAGAAAATTTGCGTTACTCGCAAAATGCAGCTCTCACTATGTACGATGAAATAAATACGGGTACAAATCTTCCTGCACAGATTGATTTAGTAGCTTATCATGGTAATGAGTATCAGTTTCTTTTTATTGCCAAAGGCGGAGGTTCAGCCAATAAGTCGTATCTTTTTCAGGAAACAAAAGCTTTGTTAAATCCCATTTCGTTGGAGAAATTCCTAACCGAAAAAATGAAAACCCTTGGCACCGCTGCCTGTCCACCCTATCACATTGCTTTTGCAATAGGTGGTACCTCCGCCGATGCTTGTATGAAAGCAGTGAAATTGGCGTCCACAAAATATTTCGATGAGTTACCAACCCAAGGTAACGAGCTTGGTCAAGCATTTCGTGATGTGGAAATGGAGCAAAAAGTATTGAAAGCGGCACAACTGTCGGGCATTGGGGCTCAATTTGGGGGCAAGTATTTTGCTCACGATGTGCGTATTGTTCGTCTTTCGAGGCATGGTGCATCGTGTTTTGTTGGTATGGCAGTATCCTGCTCTGCCGACCGCAACATTAAAGCAAAAATAAACAAGGACGGTGTTTGGGTAGAAAAAATGGAAGACAATCCCGGTCAATACATTCCCGAAGCCTACCGCCATGCAGGCGAGGGCAATGCCGTGCAAATTGACTTGAATATGCCCATGAAAGACATTTTGGCTACTTTATCCAATTATCCTGTTTCCACACGGCTATCGCTCAGTGGCACTATTGTAGTGGGACGCGATATTGCTCATGCAAAACTCAAAGAGCTTATTGATGCTGGCAAACCGCTGCCACAATACATCAAAGACCACCCAATTTACTACGCCGGTCCGGCAAAAACACCCAAAGGAATGGCTTCCGGTTCGTTTGGTCCTACCACGGCAGGTCGGATGGACTCTTATGTCGATTTGTTTCAACAACACGGTGGCAGCATGGTTATGATTGCCAAAGGAAATCGCACACAGCAAGTTACTGATGCCTGTCAAAAATATGGCGGATTTTATTTAGGTTCCATTGGAGGTCCCGCTGCCATATTAGCTCAAAACAGTATTAAAAAGGTTACTTGTTTGGAATATCCCGAATTGGGCATGGAAGCAATATGGCAAATAGAAGTGGCGAATTTTCCAGCATTTATTTTGGTGGACAACAAAGGAAATGATTTTTTTAAACTCATTAAACCAAACCCTGTTTGCTAATTCACTCTTTTAATCCTCATTTCAACTTGTTTTGTGTGTGTCGATAAAAGAACCAATTTGTTAAATAGTTTTGCTGTGTTTTTTACAGTAACTACTCAGCCCCAATACAAATTTATCAATAATGCAAATATGGAGTTGAAAACTTCTATACTCAATTGATTTTAATATTATGAATATTAACAAAATAAGCAGATAATTTTTCACTACTGACCAATAAAAAAAAATATAACACAAAAAAGGTAAGATACCCATGCTCTCAGCAATACCGAAAGCAAATAGACACATAAGCCTTGCTACCATTACGGAGCTTGCATAGGTTAGCGTGCCATTTTTTGATTCTTTGTAGCAACAATTTGAAATGTCTATCCATCGGGAGCAAGATAAACAGAAAAACTTTTTAAGAATTGCTGAAAATTTGTATTGTATGTTTCGTATATTGGATAATAATTGTATATTTGCACGCAATATTTTTCATAGACGATTAGTTCGTTTCTCTCTGAAATTCAATCATATAAAAATAAATTCCTATGTCATTTATTGCAGACAGAGTCCATTTTGAAGGATTAACCTTCGATGATGTGTTACTTATTCCTTCTTATTCGGAAGTTCTTCCGCGAAATGTAAACCTCTCCACACGCTTTTCACGTAATATTGAGTTAAAAATACCAGTGGTTTCGGCAGCAATGGATACCGTTACGGAAGTAAATTTAGCCATAGCCATAGCACGTGAAGGAGGCATCGGCGTGATTCACAAAAACATGACAATAGCAGAGCAAGCTCGTCAAGTATCAGCAGTGAAACGGGCTGAAAATGGCATGATATCGAGCCCTGTAACTATTAATCGCAACGCGACGGTAGGTGATGCGCTTTCCATGATGGCCGAATACAGAATTGGAGGTATCCCCGTAGTTGATGAGCAAGGATATTTGGTGGGTATTGTTACAAATCGCGATTTGCGGTTTCAGCGTGATATGAGTACCAAAATTGAGCAGGTAATGACCAAAGAAAATTTAGTTACCACCACACGCTCAACAGATTTGGAAGCAGCTGCCGACATATTGCAACAATATAAAATAGAAAAGCTACCGGTGGTAGATAGTGATAATAAGTTGGTAGGTTTACTCACTTACAAAGACATAACCAAAGCCAAAGACAAGCCTATGGCATCGAAAGATGCGCAAGGTCGTTTGCGCGTAGCTGCCGGCGTGGGAGTTACAAGCGATGTGTTTGAGCGGATTGATGCCCTTGTTGAAGCGGGTGTGGACGCTATTGTGATTGATACAGCACACGGACACTCCAAAGGCGTAATCGACACCTTGCGTGAAGCTAAAAGACGCTACAAAAGCATTGATATTATTGTTGGAAATATTGCTACCGGCGAGGCAGCATTAGCACTTGTAGAAGCAGGAGCAGATGCCGTTAAAGTTGGCATCGGACCAGGCTCAATTTGCACTACACGGGTAATTGCCGGTGTGGGCGTACCTCAACTATCAGCTATATACGATGTTGCCAAAGCGTTGAAAGACACAGGTGTTCCTGTAATAGCCGATGGCGGCATTCGCTATTCGGGCGATATTGTGAAAGCATTAGCAGCAGGTGCATTTACCATTATGGCTGGCTCGTTATTGGCAGGTGTGGAGGAATCTCCAGGCGAAACAATTATTTTCAACGGTCGCAAATTCAAATCGTATCGTGGTATGGGTTCACTCGAAGCTATGGAAAAAGGCTCGAAAGATCGCTATTTTCAGGATATAGAGGGCGATGTAAAAAAATTGGTTCCGGAAGGTATTGCAGCACGTGTGCCTTTCAAAGGTTCCTTGTATGAGGTTGTATATCAGATGATTGGTGGCTTGCGTGCCGGCATGGGCTACTGCGGAGCAGCTACAATTTTTGATTTACACAAGGCTAAATTTACACGAATCACCAATGCAGGCGTAATGGAAAGTCATCCACACGATGTATCCATTACGAGCGAAGCACCGAATTATAGTCGCAGAGAATAAAAAAAAGCTTAAAAAATAGGCTGAGATTTAGTTAAAACATATCATAGTTGTAAATTTGAACGTTTAACATTTTTGTGTAAACAAATTTGTATACGCGATAAAAGATAGATAAAATATTTTTGCAACCAAATTAAATAACAACTTTTAAAAATTTATGAAATCACTCATTTTCAAATTTAGTACAGTTTTCATGTTTGCCGGACTTTTATCAGCACAGACAACCGACCCTGTTTTGATGAAAATAAATGGAAAACCCGTTTTAAAATCAGAATTTGAATACATCTACAACAAAAACAATTCAAACAATTCGTTGGATAAAAAAACGCTGAACGAATATGTTGATTTATTCGTAAATTTCAAATTAAAAGTAGAAGAAGCGAAAGCTCAAGGCATTGACACAACCAAATCGTTTGTAAATGAGCTTGCAGGCTACCGTTCGCAACTTACAAAACCATATCTGACCGATGCCAAGGTAGATGATGCCGTGTTGAAAGAAGCTTACAATCGTATGCAAGAAGATATTGAGGTGAGTCATATCTTAATACGCACAACCCCCAATGCCAGTCCCGATGACACGCTGAAAGCTTGGAAGTCGATACAAACTATTGCAAAACGCTTGGAAAAGAAGGAAGATTTTGCTAAAGTAGCAAAAGAAATTTCCGAAGATGAGTCGGCAAAGGATAATAAGGGATATATTGGCTGGATATCTGCATTTCGAACGGTATATCCATTCGAGTCAATGGCTTATAATACAAAAGTAGGCACACTTTCTCAACCCGTTCGTACGGCATTTGGCTACCACATTATCAAAGTACACAATAGACGCAACACCTTGGGTGAAATTTTGGTTTCGCACATTATGTGCTTCACAGCCAAAGACGATACAGCCAAAAATGTAGCGGCAAAGCAAAAAATTGATTCGTTGTATGCACGCATTCAGGCAGGCGATGATTTCGGTAAACTTGCTAATCAATTTTCGGACGACCGTGGCTCGGCGACCAAAAATGGTGAATTGCCATGGTTTGGTAGTGGGCGTATGGTTCCCGATTTTGAAAATGCTGCGTTTGCATTGAAAAACGTTGGCGATGTGAGTGCACCCATTTTATCACCCTACGGCTGGCATATCATTAAGCTTATAGACCATAAAGGTTTAGCTCCTTTTGAAAGTATGAAAGAGGATTTACAAAGTAAAGTTAAACGTGATGAGCGAGCTAATTTAGGAGTGAAATCTTTTGTAGCAAAATTAAAAAATGACTACCAATTTCAAGTGAATGCTAACTCCGTGAAAGATTTTGTAAATTTATTAGATACCAAAACATTGAGCGACTCAATCTTTCAGGCTGAAGCATCTCAATTAGAAAAACCCCTGATAAGCTATGCTGGCACAACAAAAACACAGGCTGATTTTGCAAAATATTTAAAAACATCAACTTCAACCGATAAAACGGATGCCGCAAGTATAATTGACGATAAATTATCAAATTTTGCCGAAAAAGAATTGTTAGCTTATGAAGATACACAATTGGAAAAGAAATACGACGATTTTCGCTTTTTAATGCAAGAATACCACGATGGCATTTTACTTTTTGAAGTGAGCAACAACGAAGTATGGGAAAAAGCTTCCAAAGACACAGTTGGTTTGGCTACTTACTTCAACCAACACAAAACTGATTATAAATGGGAAAAACCGCACTTCAAAGGACGTGTAATTTCGTGTAAGAATGAAGCGACGTTTAAAGCGGCAAAAGCAATCGTTAAAAAATCGAACAATGATTCTATAGATAAATACTTGCGTACCCGCCTCAATGATAGTATTCAATACGTAAAAATTGAAAAGAACCTCTACGTTCAAGGTGATAATAAACAGGTAGATAAACAAATTTTTAAATCGAAAGTCCCAGTAGTTGCAGATAAAGACTATCCGTTTGTTTTTATTAGTGGTAAGTTACTGAAATCAATGCCTGAAAATTATATCGATGTTCGAGGATTGGTAACTGCCGATTATCAGGAATTTCTTGAAAAACAATGGATTGAAAAGCTCCGGAGCAAATTCAATGTGGAAATAAACAAAAGCGTATTAGAAACGGTTAAGCAGAATTAAGATAATTTCTGCAAGTACTTGCCTTCCAGCAAACAACAAGGAGGCTTCACAAAAATAGCCATCCTCACGATGGCTATTTTTTATTGCTCTATTTTTATTGCTATACGATATGAAAGCATCGATAATAAAACATATTTTAAATTTTAAATTTCCGGCAGGAACCTCGCGAGGTGTGCTTAGAAAAAAAGTTGTCTATTATTTACAACTCGAGCAGCAAGGAAAAACTGGTATAGGCGAATGCTCAACGATTCCATTACTTAGCATAGACCCACCGGATTTATACTGCCAAAAGTTATCGGAACTTTGCGTACTACTTGAAAATAATGTGCCACCTCACGAAATTAATTTAGCTGCATTTCCATCTATTGCATTTGGTTTGGAAACTGCGCTATTATCATTGAATGCCAAGGAAAATCAAGAGCTCTTTCCGTCTTCTTTCACACAAGGCAAAGTTGGAATTGATATCAACGGTTTAGTATGGATGGGCGATAAAAAATTTATGCAAACTCAAATAGCTGACAAAATAGCATTGGGTTATCGCTGCATCAAACTCAAAGTTGGTGCGCTTGATTTTGAAACAGAATTAGATATTATAAAAACTATTCGAAAGGGCTTTTCGTCCCACCATATTGAGTTACGCTTAGATGCTAACGGTGGTTTTGCTCCAGTTGATGCAATGGATAAATTGCAAAAATTAGCTCCAATGGATATTCACTCCATCGAACAGCCTATTCGTCAAGGTCAGTATGAACAAATGGCGGAGTTATGTCAGAAATCGCCCATACCAATTGCATTGGACGAAGAGCTTATCGGATTAAAACCGTCAGACGCCACTTTGATGTTGCAACAAATTCAACCCGCTTACATTATTCTCAAGCCAAGTTTGTTAGGTGGCTTTGTGGCTTCCGAGCAATGGATAAAAATGGCCGAGAAAGAGCAAATACGCTGGTGGGTAACTTCGGCATTGGAATCGAACGTAGGGCTCAATGCTATTGCTCAATGGACGTACAGCTTGCAATCAGACCTGCCACAAGGATTAGGAACTGGGCAACTTTATGACAACAATATAGCCTCGCCTCTCGAAATTTCCAATGCAAAACTGTTTTATTTTCCACATAAAAAATGGGGTTCTATTTTATTGAAAAAGCCTTTTATCTAAAATCTTAATCCTCACAATGGAAATTACTTCAAACACCTATTCGCGTATAAAATTGAATGGCGAGATAATACAGGCATCTGATTTAGAACTGCTTAAAAGTAGGTTAAAATCCCAAGATTCGTGGCAAAAGGCTATTTTTGATTTTCTATCTGATTGGTTCGACAGTTGCGCTGACATTGCAGTTCAGAGTTCTGGGTCAACGGGTAAACCAAAACTGATTCGTCTAAGCAAAATGGCAATGATAAAATCAGCATTACTCACAAATAGCTTTTTTGAACTTACCGAAACAAAAACGGCTTTGCTTTGCGTTCCGGCTACTTACATTGCGGGTAAAATGATGTTGGTGCGCGCGCTGGTTGGGGGTTTTAACTTACTTGCTACCCAACCTGAGGCAAATCCATTTGTGAATTTGCAGCATGATATCGATTTTGTAGCCATTACACCTTACCAGTTAGCCATTTCCTTAGAGACTATGGTTCAGCAAAAAATAAAGCAAGTTTTGGTGGGAGGCGCACCAATTTCCAGAGAGCTTGAGCTTAAACTTCAAGCACATGCTAGTGTCTTTTACGAAAGTTATGGGATGACCGAAACCTGTTCGCACATTGCCTTACGTGCACTGAATGGAACACAACCGCAACGATATTTTAAAACGCTACCTTCTATTCGTGTGCGAACAAATGATAGTGATTGTTTGTGTATAGAGGCTCCTCATTTGGCATCAACCGAAATTGTAACCAACGATGTGGTAGAATTAATTTCGGCTTATGAATTTCGGCTTTTAGGACGCTTGGACAATGTCATCAATTCTGGAGGAATAAAAATTCATCCAGAAGAAATAGAACGAAGATTAGCAGGAAAAATTCCCTACAATTTTTATATAGGTTCAAAAGCAGATGTTCTATTAGGGCAGCAGGTTGTGCTTTTTGTAGAAAAAGAAAACTTGGATAAGCCTTCTGAGCATTCACTCATAAACACGCTTAAAGAAACACTTACCAAATACGAAATTCCAAAGCAAATTTGTTACCGTGCAACCTTTGAATACACAGCAAACAAAAAATTAAAACGCGAGCATTAACAGATTTTTTTTTTAGAATATTGTAATTAATCTGATTCTCTTATTTGCTTTTGGTAAAAGTATAAATGCTTTCGCCGTATTTATCCATAAAATTCAAAGTGAAATTTTTGGCATCAACCGAACATACAGCAAAACCCGATTTGGGGCTACAAAACTGTGTGCCTTCCATTTTCTCCACAGGACGCGAAAGAGAACCAGAACTATTGGTAATATATTCCACAGGCGAGCCTTTTACTTTTACATGTTGGAAATTGTGTATGTGTCCATTGAAATAAAAATCGACTTTATTTTTTCTTAAGATAGGATCTACACGCGCCTGCATGTCAGCACGTTCGGAGCTATCTTTGGTGGTGTAGGCGTAAATAGGATGATGCCCAATAACTACTTTCCAAGTTTCGGTTGACGAAGTTAAAACGCTATCGATAAAATGCAATTGCGCCATATCATCTTGTTTCACTGCATCAGGATAAACATCCGTTTTTTTACGGTATTTTTGAATTAGAGGCGCTGTATCAATAAATACCAAACGTAAAGTGGTACTGTCATCAACTTTTTTCACAATAGTGTAATAGCGCGATGGCATTATCCAACGGCGACTCACTTTACTATAATCCAAGCAAGCTTGCGTGTTGCCGCGGTATTCATGATTGCCAAGTATTGCATACCAGTCGAGCATCAAATTAGGATGGTCGTAAATGAGTTCGTAATTCGTCATCCAAAGTGGATCAGTTACACTTGCCACGCCATTGAAATGATGAATATCGCCAGCAGCTGCCACAAAATCAATATCGTGATGATACGCAAACTGCCCCATAGAAGCAGCAATTGTTTTTTGGTCAAAAAAGCCATTTCGACCTAAATCATTACCAACGAGAAAGTTATAATCGGTCAAGCCAAGCTTCGACTCGTCTTTCTGTTTTGTTTCGCATGATGCGAACGCTGCTAAAACAAAAATTGTTAAAATAAAATGGTTGAATTTCATATAAATTGTATTTTTAAAATCTGTCCTTAACCCTTAATGGGTAAAAGTATGAACAGCATGATTGTTTATTTTTTTCATATTCAAAAACCTAACAGGTTTTGAAACCTGTTAGGTTTTATTATTATCATAACTATTTTGAAATATTGAAAGTTTTGAATTCTAACTTAAAACAGAATTAAAAACTATATTTCTCTACTCATTTTGCAGCATAAGCTCCAAAATACGCTGCAGGAGCAGGTGATTTGTAAGTAACTCCATTAATTGTTAAACCAGTAGTTCCAAAATGACGCGTAAAATCTGTTTTTCCACCAGTAAGAGCAGGTGAACCAGCTCCCAAACGGAAATCCCAAGCAGAATTGTAAACTTGTGGTGTCTTTCCACTTTTTGTAGTACCTGCATTGATATCCATATCCGATTGAATAGTGAAATTAGCAAACATTGGATTTTTGTCACCAGCAGTTGCACTCACTATATCGCTGGCACCTGCCAATTGTCCTTTTGTTTCGTCGCCTTTGTATTGCGTTGCACCAATATCGGTAGAAGCAAAATAATAGTTTGGAGTGATTACAGTACGATTATCTTCTGGAGCTTTTGCATCACGTTTAGCACCCCAACGGCAATCAGCTACTAAGTTGTTGTAAAGTTCGGCATATACGTTTTGTTCCAACCAAATAGAACCACCTTTTACTTTAGGACGTCTCCAACCATTGTTAATTAAACTGTTGTTATAAGCAAATAAGTGTGTTTGAGGTTCTAAAGCCCCTTTATTTGAAAGTTTAATACCGTTTGAATTGGCATCGTACACTAAATTGTAAGCCACATCTGCCAAGCAACCCGATTTGTAGTTGATTGCTTCACCACCATCAAATCCACTTCCGATAAATTTATTGTTCATTACAATTGATTTACCGCCTGTAATGTAAATCTGATCTTCGGCATTGTTGTGGAAAGTTGAATTTTGGATTACGAACTGACCTGCAGTATTGCAGAAATGGAATCCAGGAACGCCTTCGCCAGTAACCGTTTTGAATAACTGATTTTGGAACGAAGCCGATTGTTCAGTAGTTTGTGCACCACCATACTCGATAGTAACATAATCCAACACAGCTTCTTTCGAATCGTATCCACAAATAATTCCACCCCAATAACGGTTGAAACGTTTTGCCTCGGTACGATATTGTGAAGCTACAGTAAATGTAATTGGCTTTTCAGCAGTACCATAGCAATAGATATTTCCCAACACAACAATTTCGGGACGTACAAGGGTATCATCCATAGTTACCGTAACACCAGGCTCGATATAAAGCGATTTACCAACAGGAATAATCACATGAGTTTTGATGGTGGTGTCGTTTTTCCACACAATAGATCCTTCGGGATATAATTTTTCAGGAATTTCCTCTTTTGGATCGCACGAAGTAAATGCTACTAAAAGTAACATAGAAGCAAAAATTAAACTAAGCTTTTTCATTTTCATTTTCATTTTCTTTTATTGATATTTGTTTTTTAAGAAATTTAATTTTAAATAGATTACAATTTATATCTTACTCCAACTAAAAACGATGGTTGATAATACTCCCTGCGAATAAGCGTTTCGCCATTTCCAGTTGTTTGATTTGCAAACTGATCGTTATAGGAATTTTGAGTTTTTAAAAATTCAATTTTGGGCGTGTTTAACAAATTATTTACTTTTGCAAAAATAGAAATACCCGATTTGAAATTCTTTTCCGCTGATAAATCCAATTGTAACGAGCCTTTTTCCCAATAATCCGAATCGAGAAAGCGCGAAACAATAACGATTTTATCGCCAGTGTAGGAGGCAGCCAATTGCGCATCCCAGCCATGATTTGGATCTTTGAACAGCAGCGATATGTTTCCAACATGTGTAGCTTGTCCTACTAATGGACGAGTTTGGTCTTTTGTAAAAGTCTTAGTATTACCAAAATCATCTTTTCCATAATATATTTTTGATGTGGTAATGGCAGAGTGCGTGTAGGTGTAGTTTGCTTTTACTCCAAATAAGCGGATATACTTAATGTAATCTATCTCGAAACCAAGATTTTGTGCATTACCCAAATTTTGTAAACCATAACCCGATTGGCGTTGATTAACAGAGAAATAAGCAAATTCTATAGGATCTTTGATGTTTTTAAAGAAAGCACCAATCAGTATTTGATCCACAGGTTTTGGAAAAAACTCCCAACGCAAGTCAATATTATCAATAAGCGAACGTTGCAAATTTTTATTTCCATATTCGGTATATTCCTCTTCGATAACTTGATAGGGTACCACTTCATAAAATCCAGGACGATTTAGCGAGCGATAATAACTTGCACGCCAATTGATTTTGTCAGTGGGTGTATATTTTAATTGCAAATTGGGCAAGAAATCGAGATATGTCACATTTCTATCTGCGGGTTCTCCTGCATTGGGATAATACATGTGATAGCCCTGATTGGTATATTCCGCACGAACACCTGCAATGGCTTCAATATTTTTACGATTCCATTGCGCTTGCAGAAATCCAGCACCAATCATTTCGGAAGCGCCAAAAGTAAGCGGTCCTACACTGGCTCTTGGCGTTCCAACTTTCCAACTGATTTGGTCGAATGTTTCGAAAGTTTGGTTGGTGTTAACTGGTTTAAGAGTATATTTTACAAATGAATTTTCACGATGTTTGGAGCGAAACAAACCGCCTGCCTGAAATTTAAATTTTCCAATACTTGATGTTAAATCGTAAGCTATTTTTGCAATCCCAGAAATGTCATTATCAGAGTTGTGTTCCCACTGACGAATAGAACCATCGCCGTCGATGTTAATATTATCCACGAAATTTTGTCGCAAATTATCTAACTCAATATACATCTGATCTGGACGTTGGAGACCTGCCTGCGAATAGACAGCTGTCCAATTGAATTTTAACTTATCAAGAGTATGTTCTCCCTGAAGAGTAGAAGCAAAGATTTGCTGATTGGTAGAGCGCATACGCGTTTGGTACGACAAATCCAAATCACCATTTGCGGGGTTGTAAAAAAATTTAAAATTTGTAGAATTTGTTTGCCTAATTTGAGATACTTCGTTGGCAACTAAAAAGTTGTACCATTCAATTTTATGTTTTTTCGAAAAAATATAATCTAATTTGGCATGTACACCGTATTGAATTTGATTTTCGGAATACTCCCGTTCTTGTATGCTAGTGATGCGCAACGTGCTTTCTGTTTGCAACATTTCGTCGTTGTAAAACACACTATTTGTACCTTTATTTACATTTTGATAGTTAGCGGCTACAATAAAACCAAGTTTTTTATGAAACAACCGGTTTCCAATAGAAATACCAGCAATCATATTTGGTAAAGGTTGAGAATCAGTAGGTCCATACACGCCATTTCCAAAATCTGCCATGGTGGCTGAATAGGTATTACCATATTTCTCGTAAGGCGATTGAGGGATGACTTTTGTTTTGTCGAAGCCAGTAAATGGTCTGTCAAAAAACATCGTACTATAACCAGTAGAAACATTCGCACGCACAGAGAGTGAGCCTGGTGCATCTTTCATAACCATATTTACAGCACCACCCGTGGCATCCCCTTCCATTTCGGCGTTTCGGGTTTTACTTACTTCTAATCTATCAAGCAGCTCACTTGGGAAGATATTCAGCGGAACGTAACGTTGTTTGTTATTGGGGCTCGATATTTTCACGCCATTTACAAGCGTTATATTATAGCGTTTGTCCATACCGCGCAATACGGCATATTCAGCTTCACCAGAGCTATTACGTTCTAAAGTGACGCCCGAGATTCGCCCCAATACATTTGCCACAGTGAGGTCAGGCGAAATTTCGATACTTCTTGCTCCAACAATATTTAAAATGTTGGACGAAAGTCGTTCAATTGATCGTAAGCTTACATCCGACGTCTTATTAGCAGCAACCACGACAACGTCACTGAGTTCGTTTTCGTAGGAGACCAAATCTAATAAAATTTTTTGATTTTTTGAAACGGTGAAGGATTTTTCTATCGTTTTGTAACTAATGTAGCTACAAACAAGTGTAACTTTGCTTTGGTCGATATTTTTTAGCACAAAACTACCATCTAAACCGGTAGTTGTACCCAGATTTTTGTTTCCCTTTACAAACACATTTGCCCCAATTAGCATTTCACCTGTTTTTGCATCACGCACAACACCTGTAATATTTTCGGAATGTAAATTGAAAGCAAGCAGAAGTAAAATTATTAATACAAATTTTTGAAACATCTATTACTTGATTATTTTTTTGCAAAAGTAGGCATGTTGTTTTTCAAAAAGATTTCAAAGGTATTAATTGAGTGTAATATGTGTTACAACTATATTATAAATATCAATTTGTTTATTATGTTGAATTCAACTTGCAAATGCAACTGTATTCTGATTAATAATTTGTTTGTATTTTTCGTTTATTGTGAGGTATCTTCATTAGCAACATGTTCCCATGAGTGGTATGGTTTACAAAAATAGAAATTTAGTTACAATTTTTTATTCAATTTTTTCATGCTTAGTAAATTGACTTGCTTAGAACGTTGTTATTTTTCATTAGCCATAATTGTATGTATTGATTGTATGTGGAGAGAACGCCTCTCTTTCCTCTCTGAAAAAATGGTTACTTTGCATTTATGTATTTCAAGGTATCAGGCAGACATAATCCACAAACAGGCAAAGGTGATTGGTGTTACCGCTTAGTTGAGAGCTATCGCAATTCGGATGGTCGGGTTTGTCATCGCACCATGCTTAATGTAGGATTTTTGGATGGAGAAGGATTGAAACCAGAGCAACTGAATTTGATTCAAAAAATACTTACCCAACGTGTTGAACAGGTTCAGTCTCATTTTCAGAATAAATTATTCAATTTATCGGTGAGCGAAGATATGGTGGTAAACAAATATGTTGAAACCTATTACAAACGCTTAGTGGCCGAAAAACGGATAGATGTACTTCAACAAGACAAAGCAAAAAAGAAGCCTTATGCCAAAGGTAAAGATTTGGAAATAATAGAATAGTACGCAATTATTACTTGGTTCTGATAGAATTCACTCGTATATGCTTAAACTGACATGCTTAAACCTGAAACGCTTTTGCTTTCCGATCTATTTCTGAAGGAGAAATCTTGTACTTGACTGCAACTTTTCTCCAAGTGGAAACCGCCTCAATTACTTCATCTTTTATTTCTTTAGCTCGATTGTCAGAAAGCAAATAATAAGGTGCAGTATTCATAACCAAATCAATTTCCAACGAATTGTCTTCTTCATCAATATTCAACTTTAATCCAGTTCCGGTTTCGCTTGCATTTATGTCAAACGCAGGTGATAATGCCCAACCTGTTTCCGTGTAAAGAAATCCATGATTTCGGAGATGATCATCGGTATTGGAAATGCAAATAGAAAAGAGCACTCTGCGGAAAAGCTCTTCTAAATTTGCGGTTGAATCTGCACAATCCGACTTAATAAACCCGACTATATCCAAATAACTTACTCCGCCATCTGCATCATCCCCATCTGTTCGTTGAAGCAGTGTCATGGCCGAAGCATAATGAATCCGCTTATTGTCTTCTGACCTGTCAAAACACTGGGATAAATAGGTGTGGTAAGGAGAAGCAAGTTTCTTTATAAAGGCATTTGGAACTGTAATTTTAGCCTGAATAGCTAGTTCATGGACAATCATTTCCCACAACCCAACATCCGAATCATCTTTTTGGCTTGGAAATTTTGCAATCCATTGCTTCCCGTTTGTATCCACAACATCTGCTTTAGGACGAGCACCACCCAATGATGATCCGGGCGCAATTAATTGGTTTATCCATTTCAAAGAAGCCTCATCCAATTCATCAGCATTTTTCTCATACTGTGCTACGGCATATTCAAGATCCCGAAGCGAAGTCCACGGTGGAGCTGCTAATCGCTGGTCGTTACTTAAAAAATCGCCCTGCTCAGCATCCTTGAAGCGTAAACCACCCATTCGATGACTATCGTGAACGCCCAACAGAAAATCAATGCCAATTAAACTACGCGGAGTTCTTTTCTCCGTTTTCGACAAAAGGATTTCCCTGCGTTTCATCAACAGTTGTCCCCATCTGTCGGGTGAAGCATCTTTGAAAATGCCGAAATTATCATTTGAAGAAGCATAATGCAAGCCTGAGAAAAGAGGTAACTCCGGGTCAATAGAAATTCCAATTCTTATCCATTCATTGTCATACTCAAAAGAATACACGGTTTTGCCCCGAAGAGAGACAAAACACAATCGCCCTATCAATTGAGGTGAATCAAGCATATACCAGTCCGCATATACAAGTATTTCTTTTTCTTTATTCTGTTTCATCACAAATTAGTAAAATGTAGGTTTCTCAGAATTTCCCTTATCAATAACATGATCGATAGCTGATTCTGTTTTTTTCTTTTTCGGAGCTCTTTTCTTCACTATCAATCCGGCATCCTGAATCTGTCTGCCTACCGGATCTTTGTCTGCGATTAATAATAAATCATCTTCAAGCCGCAAAATTGATAATACCTGTAAATAATTGCCCAACGAAACGGATGGAGAACCTTTCTCAATACTGCCTAAAGTAGATGTAGCAATCCCTGCTCGCTCAGCCATAGAACGGATGGATAACTTCCGTCTCAAACGAGCTAATTTGATATTCTTGCCAAGTGTAGCCAGAATTTTCTGTTGCTTTTGAGTAAAACTTGTTCCTTTCGATTTCATAATATTTGATATTTCAATACAAAAGTATATATAATAATTGATATATCATGTATTATTCGTAATTTTCTAACATTTTAATTTTTTCAATAGAGCCCATAAATATGAATTGGATATGATAAGGATTTATAGGGCATGAAAAAAGAATGCCTGAAAATTTTAAATTAACAAACATTCTTTCTATCCTTAAGAAACTAACTATCAAACTAAACCTGCATTTTCTTTAAACGGACTTTGAATGCTGTTTAAACTTTCATCCGGACCAATGGGCGGACTTGATTCCAAAGCCAATGATATTTCGTTATCGAGTGGAATACACTCAATGAGGGGTGCGATATATTTTTTCTTTGTTTCCATACTATGATTTACTGTTTTTTTTAGTGACTATTTACCATTTAAGATTAAGCGAGTTGAGTTGTTTCTTCCGTCTTCAGAAATCATTACCACATAAATACCTAAGCCATTTGTTCCATTTACAATAGTTTTATTTGTATTGGTGACGCCTTCATTCACTTTCTGCCCCACTGCATTATAAATTACATAATTGCTTTTCTCAGGTGCAATAATCGTAATTTGATTGGCTGCATTTACAAAAACTTGTGCGTTGAGTTTACTTGTATTATCAATGTTTGTTGTAACACCCATTACACGGAAAAGTAAAGATAAGCGGCTCTCGTTGTTCTTTGTGGCTGCGGTATTAAATGTATATTCCGTTTCGGGAGTCAGTTCTATCTCGGTATTGTCAACTTTATCGAGCAAATATACTTTTGTATTACTGTCGAAATTGCTTCGTTCTGCAAGTTTGAGTTTCAGATTACCACCTTGAGTATAGGTGAGACCCAATGGTATTTCCTGATTGTCGCCTACTTCCCTTAAGCCGTTAATCACCAACTTTTCATTGTTTGCTTTAGTATACAATTCAGGTTGCGAAGCTTCATTGTTGAACATTTTCTCGGTATCGAATTTATCAAAACTGTTTTGTGCATTTTCATTAAAATATACAACAGTTTCGTCGGTGGCAGTAGCATTCGAAACTTGCAGGCGAATGATTTTTTGATTTTTTGCACTTGGAGCTTTCAATTTATTGCTCGTACCATCGCCGTGTGAACGCATAGCATTGGTAAATGTTACGGTACCGGCACTGTTAGCACGCACCCAAAAAGCTTGCATAGGTGGAATATAACCGGAAGTTGTTGTTGGAGTTGCTATCCTTCCTTCGGAATTGTACGTTTGGAAAGCATAACTTGCACCCGATTTGGTGCGATACCAAATACTCGGCTGTAGTAGCGAAGCATTCGTAGCATTCAAATTCAACACTTGTTCCCAGTTGAGGTAGGACGGATAAGGATTACCCAATAAATTAAACCCTGCGGAGCTTTCACCCGAACGTGTTACGGGAATTTCAACTTTACCACTTTTAAGATTTCCATTTAGTGACCATGTGGTTGTCCCGCTACTTGCCGAAGCAACAGCAATATATCCAATGCCAGGCGTTAATTCTGTTCCAGATAGCACATCGACCCAACTGGCTTGTGCTTCGTTGCGCTGCACAATTTTTGCACCCAAGAGTGTTATGTCAGAAGCCACTTTCCCTGATACAGGTACGGCGACGTACCAATTGCGATTGGTTTCATTAATCGCTTGTTCTACAGTGCCGGCTATGGGCAACGGATTGTCAGCCAAGCGTTCGTCAACAAACGAAGCAGTACCCAAAGTATTATTTTGCAGCACAATATTATTAGTTGAAAGTGTAACTCCATCTTTTAATGTTACTTTAGCACCATGAGAAATTGTAATTGATGAAACTGCAAGGTCGTTTTTGATGCTTAACTCATGATTGTTGTTAATAGTAACCGATCCCGCAACAGAATTATCAGGATAAATAGTGGAGGTTGTCCAGTTTACATCATCAGATGATTCTTCCCACTTTCCGATTGCATCCCAATCACCCGTACCTGCACTACGATAATTAATGAAAAATTCAAAAGCACCAACTGTTGGTGTATAAAGTACTCCCTAATCATAGGACAATTTCAGCAGCAAGTTAAGATATTTTTTTGCTGCAAGTTTGGTATCCACTCGGATAAAACGGGAAATAACTTTTTTGTGGAGCCGTCCCACCGAGCTCAGACAAAATAAGTTATTCTCGTTTTAGGCCGCTAGTTCATACCTTTGTTTTGGGGTTTGATAATCCAATGATTGATGTAATCTTTCATTGTTGTAGAATGTGAAATACTCATCTAAACCT
>MNZK01000088.1 GCA_001873635.1 Porphyromonadaceae bacterium CG2_30_38_12
TTAAAACTTTCTAATTGTAGAATTGGGCTATTGATAAATTTTAATATAACTCAACTTACAGCAGGAATAAAAAAATTATATAATAAATATTACTCAAAACCACTCAGTTAACTCTGTTTTATCTCCGTTATCTCTGTGGTAAAAAATATAAATTCAAATTAAATATCATGAAACAAAAAGCAGACATTGGGTTAATAGGACTTGCCGTAATGGGCGAGAACTTAGTATTGAACATGGAAAGCAAAGGCTTTACCGTGGGAGTTTTCAACCGCTCCGTTGAGAAGGTCGACAAATTTATTGCAGGACGAGGTGCTGGAAAAAATTTTATTGGTGCACATTCTATAAAAGAACTTTGCGATTCGCTCCAAAAACCTCGTAAAGTAATGATGTTGGTAAAAGCGGGGCAGGCTGTTGACGATTTTATCGAACAACTTATTCCAAACTTGGAAGCGGGTGATATTATCATCGATGGTGGAAATTCACATTATCCCGATACTATTCGTCGTGCTAAATATGTTGAAAGTAAAGGTTTACTTTTTGTAGGTACTGGTGTTTCTGGTGGCGAAGAAGGAGCATTGAATGGTCCGTCGCTTATGCCAGGCGGTTCGCCTGCTGCATGGCCTGCCGTAAAAGAGATTTTCCAAGCCGTATCGGCAAAAGTAGAAGATGGTACACCTTGCTGCGACTGGGTGGGCGAAGGTGGCGCCGGTCATTTTGTGAAAATGGTACATAATGGCATCGAATATGGCGATATGCAAATTATTAATGAAGCATATCAAATCATGAAAGACCTCTTAGGCATGAGTGCTGATGAGATGCACGAAGTGTTTAAAGAATGGAACAAAGGTGATTTGGATTCGTACTTGATTGAAATAACACGCGACATTCTGGCTTTCAAAGACGAAGATGGCCAACCTTTAGTAGAAAAAATCTTAGATACCGCCGGTCAGAAAGGAACAGGTAAGTGGACGGCTGTGAGTGCATTGGATGCTGGTATTCCTTTAACCTTGATAGGCGAATCGGTATTTGCTCGCTGCCTTTCGGCTCAAAAAGATATTAGAGTAAAAGCCTCTAAGGTAATTAGTGGTCCGACTGTGAACTTTACTGGTGATAAAAAACAAATGATTGACGACTTAAAAGATGCACTTTTTGGAGCTAAAATTATTTCTTATACGCAAGGATATAACTTGATGATGGAGGCTGCCAAGGAAAATAGCTGGAACTTGAACTACGGCGGTATTGCCCTAATGTGGCGTGGTGGTTGCATTATTCGCTCGGTATTCTTAGCCGACATCAAAAAAGCTTTTGATGCAGACCCAAGCTTAGAGAATCTGTTGTTAGCTCCTCATTTTAAATCCATTGCAGAACGTGCACAAGCTGGATGGCGTCGGGTGTGTGCTGCTGCCATTACCAACGGCATACCTGCACCAGCACTGACAGCTGCGCTCTGCTATTTCGACGGATTGCGAAGCGAAACACTCCCAGCTAATTTGTTGCAAGCGCAGCGCGACTATTTCGGAGCTCATACCTACGAACGCATTGACAAACCTCGTGGACAATTTTTCCATACCAACTGGACTGGAAAAGGCGGCAATACGGCATCGTCAACTTATATTGTCTAAATTTAATTTTGAGACAAATTTCGATAAATAATATTTAATATAATTGCCAAAGAAGCTGATTCACAAATAACTGAATCAGCTTCTTTTGTCAATCAACAAAAGAAGTAGAATCTGGTCATTCGTTTGCGAATATTGTTCTAAAACAAATACCGTTTCGCTTTTCTTATTCCAAATAAGTTTTTTACCTTTGTGGCTTGTAAAATTGAGCCCAAATTAAAAAAAAATTGAACATACAAGGTTCTTATTATTAAATTTCAAACAAATGAAAACAACGCCATTTACTGACTTACATATTGCTCTGGGAGCAAAAATGCACGAATTTGCAGGTTACAATATGCCTATCGAATATCCCACAGGTATTACGAACGAACATCTAACGGTTCGCCAGGGAGTGGGCGTTTTTGATGTTTCGCACATGGGTGAATTTTGGGTAAAAGGTCCTCATGCACTTGCTTTTTTGCAAAAAGTTACGTCCAACAATGTCGCTGCTTTGACTGTTGGAAAAGTACAATATGCCTGTTTCCCAAATGGTAAGGGTGGTATTGTGGACGATTTACTTGTCTATTATTATGATATAGAAAAGTACTTATTGGTTGTGAATGCCTCCAACATAGAGAAAGACTGGCAGTGGTGTGTGCAAAATAATACGGAAGGTGCAGAGCTCGAAAATGCATCCGATTGGATGGCGCAATTGGCTGTGCAAGGACCCAAAGCTACTGAAATGCTTCAAAAACTTACAGCCGTTAATTTGTCCGAAATTCCTTATTATGCTTTTAAAACAGGCGATTTTGCTGGTGTAAAAGAAGTCATTTTGTCCAACACTGGTTACACAGGTGCTGGAGGCTTTGAACTTTATTTCTATCCCGAACATGCTACTCAAATCTGGAATGCTTTGTTTGAAGTTGGCGCATCTTATAACTTGAAACCCATTGGTTTGGGTGCTCGCGACACCTTGCGTCTCGAAAAAGGTTACTGCTTGTACGGCAATGATATAGACGATACCACATCCCCTATTGAAGCCGGGTTAGGATGGATTACCAAATTTGTTCCTGGCAAAAATCTTATTGATAGAGCTTTACTCGAAGAGCAAAAAAATGCAGGTACTTCGCGTCGATTGGTTCGCTTTGAATTAACTGAGCGTGGCATTCCGCGTCATGGCTACACATTAACCAACCGTGCTGGAGATTCTATTGGTCATGTGAGCTCTGGTTGCATGATTCCTGGAACAAAAACAGGCATTGGCATGGGCTATGTGTTATCAAATTACGCCAAACCAGGAAGTGAAATAGCTGTTCAGATAAGAAATAATGCTATCAAAGCTGTTGTCGTAAAATAAACAATATAGCTCTTCTCACATTTTATAAACGATACATTTTCAAATTGTTACATCGTCAAAAACTCTATGCTCCGCGATATACGAAAACAATACGCAATTGCTAATTTAAACGAAGATGAGGCTGAAAAATCTGCTTTGTCTCAATTCAAAAAATGGCTGGATGATGCATTGCAAAGTGCTGAATTAGAGCCAACTGCTATGATTATTTCCACCGTAGATGCCAGCATGCAACCTCATGCTCGCGTGGTGCTACTCAAAGAGTTTGATAGCCGTGGGCTCGTTTTTTACAGCAACTACAACAGTCACAAGGGGAAACAAATAGAAACGAACCCAAAGGTTTCAGCCCTTTTCCTCTGGCAATCGTTGGAGCGACAGGTGCGCATCACAGGTAGCATCGAAAAAATTTCAGAAGATGAATCCATAGCTTATTTCAAATCACGTCCCCTGGATAGTCAACTCGGTGCATATGCTTCGCCACAAAGTGAAGTGATTGCTAACAAAGCCTTTCTCGAAAAGCGTTTTGAAACCATAAAGTTGCAGTTTGGTAGCAACATCCAAAAGCCCGAACATTGGGGAGGCTACTTGATTCGTCCCCAGAGCATTGAGTTTTGGCAAGGACGCCCCAACCGTTTGCACGATAGGCTTTTTTACAGCCGTTTGGCTGATGATACATGGAAAATTGAACGCTTAGCCCCGTAAGTTGCTTACAACCTACGGGTTACTCCAAAAGCGGGTATGCTCTCGTGTTTATATTGATTAGTGGATGTTACCACAAAAGTATAATTACCTCTCAGCTTTTTGTTTAATAATCGGAGGTCTAAGCAGTTTTCTGTGCTTCGTGCAATTATGTTGGCAGGGTTGTTCATATCGCCTACTTTTTTCCCTTTGAATGCATAAACGACATAATATCTTATTTTACAGCCTCCTTCTTCGTCCACGCTATCCCATAACAAATAAGCTGATGAGCCATCTTTCACAACACGTATATTTTGTGGTTGTGCCGAATCCTCCCCACGTATGTTTCTATTAATCGGTGTGAGTGCCGGATATTTGTAATAATTTGTTTGCAGGGTATCTGTGATTCCTTGTTGATTTTTTTGCAAAGCTTTGACACTGAAAAAAACTGCGCCATCTATCATCGGAATCGTTTTGTTTAAAGCTAACTGTCTGGCTACTTCGTTGCCTTTGTGCCAGGCTTCGGAGGCTTGCTTCACACCCAATTGCGACGCATAAAGCCCTGTATAAACGTTTTTTCCGTATGAATTTTCGCTCCACCATTTTGCCAAAACCGGATAATCTACTATTTTTTTGCCTATTTCCCAGTAGAGCTGTGGAACAACATAATCAATAGAACCTTCCTGCAACCATTTCAAGATGTCGGCATATAAATCGTCGTAGTTTGTGGTGCCTCCTTGTGTGTCCGAACCCCTTGAGTCCTTACTTTTGTTGCGCCAAACACCAAAAGGAGAGATACCAAACTCCACCCAAGGTTTGATACTCTTGATGGTGTGTTGAAGTTCAGAAATCACCAAATTAACATTATTCCTTCGCCAGTCATCTTTTTGATTGGGCAGGTAGCCTCGCGGATAGATAGCAAAGGATTTATTGTCGGGAAATTCTTCGCCTTTCACACGATAAGGGTAAAAATAATCGTCGAAATGAATGCCGTCGATATCATAACGTTCCACAATATCTTCCACAACTTGGTTCAGGAAATCACGTGTTTCATCCATACCCGGGTCAAAATAGTATTTGTCACCGTATTTTACGAAGAGATTTCTGTTTTTGAAAAATAAATGATTCTTGGACAGCAAGTTTATGTTATCACTATTCGTAACACGGTAAGGATTTAGCCACACATGCACATCAATAAAACGCTTGTGTGCCTCTTCAATCACAAATTGCAAGGGGTCGTAATAGCTTTCGGGGCGTAAGCCTTGTTTCCCAGTGAGCCAGTGCGACCAAGGCTCTAATGTGGAGCTATAAAAAGCATCGGCAGTAGGTCTAATTTGGAAAACAATGGCGTTTATATTGGTTTTTTGACAAAGATCCAATATGGCAATCATTTCAGTTCGTTGCTGTTTGCTGGTTAGGTTTCGTTGCGAAGGCCAGTCTATATTGGCTACTGTGGCAATCCACACGGCTCGCATTTCTCTTTTTTTTGGTTGTGAGAAAGCAAGTTGGAACGGTAATAAGCTTAAAATTACAAAATAGATATATTTTCGCATCCTTTTTACTTAAAGATTTTCCGGTTATTTAAAGCTTGTTGGTATAAACGTGCATTGGCTTGATGTTCGGCATAGGTAGGTGCAAAATTGTGCTCACCATTGAAAGTTTCTTTGGCGCACATATACACATAATTATGCTTTGTGTAATGCAACACAGCATCAATCCCTGCGGGCGAAGCTATTCGGATAGGTCCCGGTGGAAGACCCTTGTTTCTGTACGTGTTGTAAGGTGAAATATATAAAATCTCTTGAAGCCCTAAACGTTTAACAGCAAAATTGCCAATAGCAAATTTTAAAGTTGGGTCAGCCTGTAGCGGCATTGCTTGTTTAAGGCGGTTTATGTACAAGCCGGCTACTTTCGGACGTTCGGCTTTGGAGTTTGTCTCTTCCTCGACAATAGAAGCTAAGGTGGTAACTTCGATGGTACTTAATGGAATTGAATCGGCTAAAGCTATGCGCTCTTTTGTCCAAAAAGCTTTATATTCTTTGAGCATACGTTTCATCAATTCGTTGGCGTCTGTATCCCAAAAAATCTCATAGGTATTTGGAATGAAGAGTGCTACTGAAGTATTTGGATTAAAATTATTTGCGGATAATAATGCCGTGTCGTTTAGCAAGTTAATAATGCTTGAAGAATCTGCCATAAGCTGTTTTGACAACTTAGCCGCTAATTGTTCTTTGGTGCGAATATTATTGAATGTGAGCTTAACAGGGGTTTGTTGTCCACTTCGAAGCTTACGAATGAGTTCAAAGTTTGACATTTTATAATCCAATGCATATTTTCCAGATCTAATTTTTTTGTAATTTAATAGTTTTGCAGTTTGTTTTAAACTGCTGTAATTTACCACATAAGCATTTTGTTTTAAATGCGTTATCACATCTTCAAAACTACTGTTGTCGGGAATATACAGAAAGGCATCTTCTTCGTATTTGAGTGAAATGTTAGGCGAAAATAGAATGTAAATCACATAGAGTATAGACAGAATAGATGCAGCAACAAAAACCAGAAAAGGCTTATTTTTGAATAAATTTTTTGAAAAAATCATGATTTGTTCTCTCGTTGTTTAGCTTATTTTTTTTTAATACATATTTTCAACAAAAATAAGCATAAGGATTGGAAATGCGAAGTGTTTTTGAATTACCTAAAAAAAATTTTTTATAAAAAAAATAA